>JBGCFJ010001105.1:0-7805 GCA_045106885.1 Saprospiraceae bacterium | reverse complement strand
GGAAGGCTTCACATATAAGTGTGTGGAGAAATACTTGGAGCGTCCGTCTTGATAGGCTTTAACGGTAATCACTGCTTCACCGTTTTTATTAAGATTTTTCTTTAAGTTGAATACAGGTGTAAAAGTTATCTTTTTCATTTTTTGCTCTTTTGTGACATGAATTACTTGATTCAAAGCACGAAAAGACAACTCAGTAACAAATAGAGTAAAAAATATCGAGATATTCCACCATATTGGTATAAAAGGGATATGATAAATTTAGGCTTATAAACCCTTAATAACCAAAGCATTCAAAGAACAATTACAAACAAAAAAAGACATCCAAAGGATGTCTTTTAGCGGTCCGGACGGGACTCGAACCCGCGACCCCCTGCGTGACAGGCAGGTATTCTAACCAGCTGAACTACCGGACCTAAACTCTTTATAATGATTGGCAATTTTAATGCCAATAACTTTAACTGAAATAAACTTTAAAAAGTTTCAAAAAACTAAAATAAAGTATATTATATATTGCTTTTCTTCTAAAGCGATGCAAATATACATTGCTTTAAAATTAGATGCAAGCTAAACTGTTAAAAAAATAAAAAAAATTAAGATATTCTTTTGAAGCCACTTCTTATTAGTAGCTTTGTAGTCCATTTATAATTTGAGGTTTGATGGGCCTTACGCTCAAGCAACTATTTATATTGCTTATATTATCTAGCACTTAAGTACTTCAGTTTATGCAATTTTTAGATTTTGAAGAACCTTTAGAAGCTTTGTATGACCAGCTTGAAAAAATCAAGCAAGTCGGAGAAAAAGGCGAAGTAGATTTATCAGCGACAATTAAGGAGTTAGAAAATAAAATAAAAAATAAACGGAAAGATATTTATTCCAATTTGACGGGTTGGCAAAAAGTTCAATTGTCTCGACATCCTGAGCGTCCTTATACCTTATATTATATCCATCAGATGTGCAAGAAATTTGTAGAGTTGCATGGCGATAGATATTTTGGAGATGATAAGGCGATTGTTGGTGGATTGGGTAGTTTGGATGGGCAGACTGTGATGATTTTAGGGCATCAAAAAGGCGTCAATACAAAAATGCGACAGTATCGTAATTTTGGAATGGCGAATCCAGAAGGCTATCGAAAGGCATTACGGTTGATGAAAATGGCAGAAAAATTTAATTATCCTGTTGTTTGTTTGATTGATACACCTGGGGCATTTCCTGGTATTGAAGCGGAAGAAAGAGGGCAAGCAGAAGCCATTGCTCGAAATTTATTGGAAATGGCACAACTAAAAGTGCCTATCGTTTGTGTAGTTATAGGAGAAGGAGCTTCTGGTGGAGCGATTGGGATTGGTTTAGGCGATAGAGTGTCTATGCTAGAAAATACTTGGTATTCTGTGATTTCTCCAGAGTCTTGTTCTTCTATTTTGTGGCGTAGTTGGGATTATAAGGAACAAGCGGCAGAAGCTTTGAAATTAACAGCCGAACACATGCACGGTTTTGGCATCGTTGATGATATTATCAAAGAACCATTAGGTGGGGCACATGGCGCACCAGAGGAAATGGCAAAGATTTTAAAACGACATATCAAAAAAGCGATTGCAGAGTTAAAAGAAATGAGTGTAGAAGAAAGAATCGAAAAAAGAATTAATAAATATAGCCAAATGGGCCAATATGACACTATAGACCTAGCAGGAACTAAATAAGATTGTTTTATTGTTAAATGGCTATGCTGTTTTCAATCAATAATATAGTAGTCATCAGTTAAACAATTACCAGATAGAATCCATCCAACTAAATTAGTTGAAAATGCTAGGAATAGGAACAGTTAATCTCAATTAATTGAACCACCACAAAAGACAAAAATTATGAGCATACTGACTCAATATAGAGAGCGGTTGCACTTCAAAAACGTAGAGCAAGGTATTTACCAACAAAAGAAATCAGCTGGGCATTTTACTGGACTCGCCAAGGTTGGCATTTTATTAGATGCTACTGATGAGACCATAAAAAAAACGGCACTTAATTTTATTGCTCAACTTAAAAAAGAGGCTGGAGACATCCAAATTTTAGGATATGTGGACAGAAAGGAAATAAAAGAAGAACTACCTTTTGACAGTTTTTGTAAAAAAGATTTAGATTGGCTTTGGCGACCAAAGGATGCTACAACCAATCAATTTAAAGCGCAAAGTTATGATTTACTCATCAATCTTTGCCAAACAGATTGTTTCTCCCTTGAGTATCTAGCAATATCAACAAATGCAAATTATAAAATTGGTGCCTTAACAGATTATCCAAATAATTATGATTTAATGCTCGACTCCAAAAACTTAGGTAAGTATTTGGAGCAAGTAAATTTTTTCCTAGTAAAATTCAGTAATTAAAATGAAGCAGTTTCGTGGCACAGGAGTCGCCTTAGTCACTCCTTTTAGCAATGGCAAAGTAGATTACGCAGATTTAGAGCGAATCATTAACTATAACATTAATGGCGGAGTAGATTACTTAGTTTCTCTAGGAACAACTGGAGAAGCCGTTAATTTATCAGAAAAAGAATGCCAAAAAATACTACGATTCACTGCTAAAGTAGCGAATGGTAGCGTCCCTTTAGTCGCAGGACTATTTGGAGATAATAATACGTCTAGATTGGTCAACAGACTGAATGATTATGACTTAGAGGGATATGCTGCAGTCATGTCTGCTAGTCCACATTATGTCAAACCAAATCAAGAAGGTATTTTTAGACATTTTATGGAAGTAGCGAAAGCCGCTCCCCTACCAGTTATTTTATATAATGTGCCTGGCAGAACTTCTTCTAATATGAGTGCTGCTACTACTTTGCGATTAGCCCATGCAAGCGATAAATTTATTGCTATCAAGGAAGCTTCTGGTGACATCGTACAAGCAGCAAAAATTATTAAAGATAAACCAGCAGATTTTTTAGTGATTTCTGGAGATGACCCTACCGCATTAGGTTTAATTGCTTGTGGTGGAGATGGGGTAATTTCTGTGATAGGAAATGCCTTTCCGACACAGTTCTCGGATATGATTCGAGCCGCTTTAAATGGTGACTTTTCAACCGCTGCACAATTAAATTTACAATTAATCAATGTACACGATTGGTTATATGTAGACGGGAATCCAGTAGGTATCAAAGCAGCCCTAAACATTTTAGGGTATTGTAATACAGAAGTACGCTTACCATTAGCCCCAATGTCCCAACCGAATTTTAATCAATTAAAAATAGCAATAGAAAAAGCTTTAGCTGTTGAATCAGTCAAAGCATAAACTCTCGGACGACTTATTATAAACAAGTTGCACTTTGTTAAGAACGAAGAAAAAATAAGTAGCTAAATCGTTGAATTATTTGTTCATCGTTTATAGTTCATCATTTTTTAGCTAGTGCATAAACAAATTAGTATGGATTTATTTGACAAAATTAAAGGTAATTTAGGACCACTTGGAAAATGGGCAGATGTTGCCGAAGGTTATTGGATTTTTCCAAAATAAGAAGGCGAATTATCAAGTAGAATGCAATTCAACGGCAAAGAAGTTGTTTGTTGGAGTATTAATAATTACCTAGGTTTAGGAAACCATCCAGAAATAAGAAAGATAGATGCAGATGCAGCGAAAGAATATGGTTTGGCCTATCCAATGGGTTCAAGAATGATGTCTGGAGATACAGACGACCATTATAAATTAGAGGCGGAATTAGCTAAGTTTGTTCAAAAAGAAGCAGCAGTTTTGGTCAACTTTGGTTACCAAGGTATTATGTCTGCTATAGACTCGATGCTTGATCGTAAAGACGTGGTTGTGTATGATTCTGAGTGCCATGCATGTATCTTGGATGGAATGCGAATGAGTTTAGCCAAACGAATCGTTTTTGACCATAATGACATTGCAGGTCTTGAAAAAGGGCTAAAAAGAGCAACTAGATTAACAGAAAAATCTGGTGGTGGTATTTTAGTCATCTCTGAAGGGGTATTCGGGATGCGTGGAGACCAAGGAAAATTGAGAGAAATCGTTGCTTTAAAAGAATACTATAATTTCCGATTATTAGTAGATGATGCACATGGATTTGGTACTTTAGGCGCAACAGGTGCTGGTGCTGGAGAAGAGCAAGGCGTACAAGATGAGATAGATGTTTACTTCTCTACTTTCGCTAAATCTATGGCAAGTATAGGTGCATTTTTAGCAGGGGACAAGGATATTATGCGTCATTTGAAGTATAATATGCGGTCGCAAGTATTTGCTAAAACCTTGATGATGCCATTGGTAAAAGGAGCGCTGAAGCGTTTAGAGATGTTGAAGGATACCACGCATAAAGATAAATTATGGTCGATTGTAAATGCTTTACAATCAGGCTTGAAAGAAAGAGGCTTAGATATAGGAAACACCAATAGTTGTGTAACACCTGTCTATATGCACGGAAGTATGGATGAGGCAATGGAATTGGTGCGAGATATGCGAGAAAATTATGGTATTTTCTGTTCGATGGTGATTTATCCAGTTATTCCTAAAGGAATGGTTATTCTTCGATTAATTCCTACCGCATCTCATACGATGGAAGATGTAGAATTAACACTCGATGCTTTTGAAGCCATTGCTAAAAAATTAAAAGATGGGCATTATAAAGCAGTTGAAGGAAAATATACGAGTAAATTAGTTTAGGCAAGTAATTGCTATCATAAAAGATACAACTTATTAAAAAGACTTCTAGAGTATTAAACTTTAGAAGTCTTTTTTGTTTTCAATGATGAACTATCTATCTTTTGGGCTAAAACAGCTTCCTAAACAATTTCCTTGATTTTCTGTTTCCTTCTTCCAAGTTGTCTTACAAGTTAAGGGAACTGGAAAAATTCATTATCATGCTAATTAACTTATAAATTCATTGTGGCAGGAAAAACGCACATAGAACGAGCATTACTAGAACAATATGTTCTAGGACTGACTACCGAGGAAGAAGGCAGGCAAATAGAACAATATTTAGCCCAACATCCTGCGATAGCTAAAGAGGTGAGAGAAAGTCAAGAAATGATGGAAGACTTTGCCATCGAATATGCTATTGAACCACCAAATAAATTGCGCAGAAACGTCTTGAGTGCAGTAAAAGAAACATCAAAAAATTCCGCTAAAATTAGTCCCAAATTAAACAGTAATTGGATAACAGGCATTGCAGCTATATTTGCTTTAGGTTTTGGTTTAATGACTTTTTTATTATACCAACAGCAATCAAATTTACAAAATCAAATAGGTTCTTTAGAAAACAAAGTCCAACAATTAGAAAATAAGAACACAAGGTTAGTCGGTCAAAAAGCAAAAATTAACCAGCAATTTACCTTATTAAAAGATGTCAATACTAGTCATGTTCAGCTACTTGGTTCTAATCTTTCTCCTAAAGCGCTCATCGTAGTTTATTGGAATGAAGCAGACAAAAATGCGTACTTAAACATAGTAGACTTACCAGAAATTGCTGCGAATAAGTCCTTGCAATTATGGGCGGATGTTGCTGGTAAAATGGTTAATATGGGCGTTTTAGAAACTAATAAAAAAGAACTCCTCAAAGTGCCTTATATCCCTAATGTAGAAGCTTTAAATATTACTTTAGAGCCCAAAGGGGGTAGTACAACACCTAATGTTTCCCAGTTATATGCTAATGGAAAAATGTTATAGTAATTATAGACAATCAGGCATCAGGCATGGATATTGAATTAATAATAGATAATCAGCGCTCTAAAGTGGTGTATCAAAGTGGTTGAGACTGTTCAAATAGCTGTGTTTAGGCAAAATTTTAGTATTGAAAATCAAGGCTTTACTGCCTACTGCCTATTGACCGCAATAGCTCAATGATAATAGTTTTGGCGTCCCTATTATCCAGTAACTTCCCAATATTAATTCTGCAATTAATATTGCTAGATAATTTAACACCTTGAAAATCACTATTAAAATTACTGGATAACGGGAAGTTATCCAGTAATACGTCCAAAACATTGGGGCTTTACGGTTAATACTACTGCCACTGTTGACTGTCTACTGTCGTATAGATCAAGTAAACATAAAAATAAGATATAATAACAACTTATATCTTCCTTACTAATGTTAATATTTTACAAAACAGTAGTAATTCTTTTATTATACTTCTAAATCTTACTACCTTTACCTTATCTGTGATGCCCAGTTAAGAACTGATAATTAAAATATCTATACTCTTTTTTGATATTTATCAGTTTCCCCATCAATCTGACCTATTTATCATTCTCGATTACAACAAATTGAATTAAAAATTTCACCTCTATTAACTATCGTTTGACGATGAAGACTACTTTAATACAGCTATTACTATCCCTTTTTGCTTTAATTTTTTCGGGGGAATTAAATGCACAATATACCAACACTTCTACGAGTGAAGCTATTCCATTGTATACAGATGAAGATATTCGTATGCGGCTTCGCAGCATTGCGAGTTGTGTCATTCCAAGATATACAGATGTCGTTAAAAGCTACATCCGAACTTACACCATTAAGAATAGAGACAAAACGGAGCGAATGTTAGGAAAGACCGTTATGTACTTTCCAATTTTCCAAAAGTATGCTAAAGAATATGGTTTACCAGAAGCGTTAAAATATTTATCCGTTACCGAATCTGCATTAGACCCTATAGCTGTTTCCAGCGCCAAAGCAGTTGGTTTATGGCAATTTATGAAATTAACGGGTAAAGAATATGGCTTAAGAATTGATGAAACGATTGATGAGCGTCGAGATCCGCATCGTTCTACAGATGCAGCCATGCGTTATTTACAAAGACAATATAAACGATTTGGTAACTGGCCCTTAGCTATAGCCGCTTATAATAGTGGTGGTGGAAATGTGAGTAGAGCAGTAAGAAGAGGTCGCAGTAAAAATTTCTGGAAAATCAGAAAATACTTACCTAGGGAAACTAGGAATTATGTGCCTGCCTATATCGCAGCAGCTTATTTACTACAGAATTACGAGCAGCATAAATTAAATCCTAGTTATCCTGAAATGGATTTCCAATTAACAGATGTGACAAAAGTATATGATGATATAGACTTTAATCAAATTTCTGCTTTAACAGGTTTAGCTATTACGACTATTCGAGCATTGAATCCTTCTTATAAAAGAGACTATATTCCAGCGAGTACTAAAGGGCAGTATTTGATACTACCTAAACGAGTAATGAATGACTTTAATAGTTACTTCAGTCGTCCAGACGGTCGAAAAATTAATCGTCGTCCTTCAGGAAGAAGAAATACAGGAAGACCACTTTATACAAAATCTTATTATACCGTTCAGCAAGGTGATAATCTAGCTTTCTTAGCCAAGCTATTCAATTGTGAACCGTATCATTTAAAGGTTTGGAATGATTTAAAAACGAATAGTGTAACACCCGGTCAAGAAATATTACTTTTTGCACCTGTTTATGATAATGCAACCATCAATGTGGGAGGCGCTGCTAGTAATAATAACAATGTCAATATTGCGGCATTGCCTAGTATTGCTCCCAAGGCAATTCAATCCTTAAACGGTTCTCCCATTTTTCCAAAGAAAATAGCAGAGCGAAAAAAATCGTATTTATACCACACCATTCAACGAAATGAAAGTTTGAAAAACATTTCTAGAAGGTATAAAATACCAATTCCTATCTTATTAAAAATGAATGATATTGATCAAGGAAAATTGCCTAAACCTGGGAATCGGATTAAGGTAAAGGTGGTTTATTAGGGAACGATGAATGATGAATTCGTAACAAAAAAGTATACTTTCAAAAAATTATTTTATTATAACCGTATTAGACTGTG
>JBGCFJ010001104.1:0-6897 GCA_045106885.1 Saprospiraceae bacterium | reverse complement strand
CTTCTCCTAATACAAATCCATCTCTCTCTTTATCAAATGGTCGAGAAGCCGTTTTGTAATCGTCATTTCTGGTTGACAAGGCTTTCATTGCATTAAAACCTCCTATGCCCGTTTGGGAAACGACGGCTTCAGAACCTCCTGCAACTATTATTTTTGCTCTACCTAACCTAATGGTATCCAAGGCGGCAATGATAGAATGAGTAGAAGAAGCACAGGCAGAAACCGTTGCATAATTAGGTCCTCTAAATCCATATCTAATAGAAATGAGGCCAGCTGCAATATCAGGAATCATTTTAGGAATCATAAAAGGATTATACCTAGGTGTTCCATTTCCTAAAGCTTGCGTCGTAACATTCTCTTCCAATACATTCAACCCACCAATTCCAGAACTAAAAATCACCCCAATACTATCCATATCTAAGGTATCCAAATCTAGTCCACTATCGACAATAGCCTCTTCTGCGACAAATATCCCAAATTGGGTAAAAATGTCCATTCTACGAGATTCTCGACGATGAATTAAAGTGGACACATCAAAGTTTTTAACTTCGCAGGCGAACTGTGTCTTAAATTTAGCTGCATCAAATCGAGTAATTTCATTAGCTCCACTGACACCGTTCTGTAGGCCTTCTTTAAATTCTTTTAAATTATTGCCAATAGGCGTCAATGCACCTAAACCAGTTACGACAACTCTTTTCATAAGAATTAATAATTTTTTTTGGGACGAATGAAGGAAAAATTTATAGTTAAAAACGCTTCATTTTTCCATCTATAAAAATAATTGAGATTGTATAAAAAGCTTCATTTTATAAAGTCATAAATTAGTCTTTATGCTAATGAAGTTTTTATATAAAATCCCAAGATAGTCTTAAAAGCTATAAAACCGCAAAGTATCTACAAAAGTAAACACTTTACGGTTTTAGATAAGCATAATTGATAAGTGAATGATTTCTGCTACTTTGGTATAAAACCGATAATAGCTGGTTATGATTCAATTACGCCAATTTAAAGATGTCTTTTGCTGCTTTAGCTATTAAGCCGTTTGTTTCTCAATATACCCTACAGCATCTCCTACGGTGGCAATTCCTTCAGCTACATCATCAGGAATAGCAATATCGAATTCTTTTTCGAATTCCATAATTAATTCCACAGTATCTAAAGAATCAGCTCCTAAATCATTTGTGAAGCTTGCCTCAGGAGTTACTTCTGACTCTTCAACTCCTAATTTGTCGACAATAATTTTTGTTACACTTTCTGAAACGTTTGACATATCAAATTTGCTTTAGATTAATTAAATGCGCTGCAAAATAAAACATTAGTCAATTGATAACCAAAAGATTAGGTTCTTTTTTTTACGCCCAAATACTTAAATGACTGATAACTAGATAAAAACACATTAAAAATAATATGCGGTATAAATTTCATCTCGGACTACCAAACATTCAAATTTATTACAATTTCGGAGGTTAATCCTAATAATTGACTGTTTAGATAGGGCTATGTCACTTATTTTAACATAATTTTAAAGCTTCTAGCTAATTTTATTTGGTTTTTATGATTTTAGCATTTTTTGAAAAAATTCTTTAACAAAAAATAAATTTAAGACCATTTTCCATTTAATCAATCAATAATAATAGGAGCTTTTTTAAAAAAAAATGCTATTTCACTTTTATTCTAAATTAGAAGAATTACATTTGCGTCTTAATTATTGTACATTTTACACTTAGTCTCTTTTTTAGTATAAATTTCACTTCCAATTATTACAATTATTTATTCTTTAGTTGAGCAAAACAAATGAATCAATTCTTGATTTTTAAAATAAAATCAAAGTAGTATATCTCTTTTTCATCTCCTTCATTTATCTATTGAACTACATAAAAAAATTGCGCACATGAAAATAGTCGACCATCAAAATACAAAAATTGTTGCTACTGTAGGCCCTGCTTGTAGTTCCTATGAGCAATTATTAGCCTTAGCTACTGCAGGTGTAAACATATTTAGATTAAATTTTTCACATGGTACACATGAAGACCACCTAAAAGTGATTAAGCATGTTAGTGCTATCAAAGAAAAGCACAATTTATATATAGGGGTTTTGGCAGATTTGCAATGGCCTAAAAAAAAAAAAAAAAAAATCAAGAATAATAAATTGCCTATCAAAGCTGGTGATGTTTTGACTTTTGTAAATGAACCCTGTATTGGAGATAAGGAAAAGATTTACATGAGTTACCAGCAGTTTGCTCAAGATGTAAAAATAGGAGAAAAAGTATTAGTCGATGATGGGAAATTAGAATTTGAGGTACTTGATACCAATGGAATTGATACGGTGAAATTAAAAGTACTTTTTGGGGGCGTATTATCTTCCAATAAAGGCGTTAATTTACCCAATACAAAGATTTCTCTACCGTCAATGACGGAAAAAGATGAAAAAGATTTGGCTTTTATCCTAACACAGCCTGTCAATTGGATTGCGCTTTCTTTTGTGCGAACAGGAAAAGACATGAAGCGATTAGCAAAAAAGATTAATGCAGCAAAGCACCCTGCCAAGACGATTGCGAAGATTGAAAAACCAGAAGCCATCGCTAATATTGATGCCATTATTCGAGAATCCAATGCGATTATGGTTGCCCGTGGTGATTTGGGGATAGAAGTACCAATGGAACGACTTCCAACTTTGCAAAAAGACATTGTCCAAAGATGTAATCAACGTTCTAGACCAGTAATTGTGGCGACCCAAATGATGGACAGTATGATTGAAAACCCTTCACCTACTCGAGCAGAAATTACAGACGTAGCCAATGCCGTATTAGATGGTACAGATGCCGTAATGTTAAGTGGAGAGACTTCTGTTGGAAAGCATCCGCTTTTAGTAGTACAAGCAATGAATAAAATTATTGCGGAAACGGAAAAGCATTTTTCTTTTGTAGGAAAACGACCAAAACCAGCCAAAAAATCTAGAACCTTCTATTCAGATGCCATTTGCTTAAATGCAGCGAAACTTTCCGATGATATTAATGCAAAAGCAATTGTCGGAATGACAACTTCTGGATATACCGCTTTTAAGGTATCTAGTTTTAGACCTAAAGCAGAGATATTTATCTTTTCTGACCAAGATTATATGTTAGCTACTTTAAATCTTGTATGGGGCGTTAAATGCTTCTATTATGATAAATTTTCAACAACTGATGAGACGATTATAGATGTAGCCGAAATCTTAAAAGAAAAAGGCCGCTTAAATCAAGGCGATACAATCGTCAATCTTGGTAGTATGCCAATAAAACAACGGTATAGAACCAATATGATGAAGATTACAGTCGTTGATTAATAGCAGTTGGCAGTATTTAAAAAGCACTATTTGATTATAATAATCAAATAGTGCTTTTTTTTTGCAACAAAACTCCAATTTATTTTTCGAGAGACTGCAAAACTACCGACTTACTCCCCTGCCATTTGTACATTCATCGTTGATGAGCGAGAAGATTTCAGCGCATCATAAATAACTTGGTGAATTTTTTGTCGAACCCTCAATTTTTTCAGCATATCGTTTTTAGGGTCAGGGTGTATTCTATTAGATAAAAAGATATAAATCAACGCTTCATTGGGGTCTACCCAGACACAAGTTCCAGAAAAACCAGAATGTCCATAAGTTCGATTCGAGGCAGATTTTGAAGCCGTATAATTATATCTAGCTTTATCAAAGCCTAATCCTCGGTGATTGCCGTGAATAGATGCAGTAAAGTGGTCAATTGTGGCGGCTTCCAAAAATTGTTGTCCTCCATAATGCCCACCATTTAAAATCATTTGAAAAAGTACCGCTAAATCCTCCGCATTCGCAAATAATCCAGCATTTCCGCCAACACCTCCCAAAATAGCTGCTGCCTCATCATGTACATCCCCTCTGACCAATCCTTTTCGCCAAAACCTATCTGCTTGAGTAGGCACGATTACATCCGCAGAGAAACGTTCTAATGGCTTATAACTCAAAAATCTCAACCCTAATGGTTGGTAAAAATGAGCTTTTAAATAATCATCCATATCCATTTCTATTTGCTCTTCCAATAATTGTTGAATCAAATAAAAATTCACATCGCTATACAAATATCTTTTGTGGCGGAAATTTCGAGGTAAAGTACTGACCTTCCGATAAATCGTATCCAAATAAGCTGGATTAAAATAAAAATTATCCGCTACCCGTAAGGTATGTCTATCTGTAGGTACATCGCAGAAATAAGCCGTACAACCTCTAGAAAAACCCCGATTATTTAAATAAGTAGCAATCGGCATATTTCGCTGTAAGCCCGATTTATGAATAAACAAATCCTTCAATAAAATATTCTTTATTGTCGCATTTTTTGACAAGGTCATTTGATTGCGAATCGGCTTATCCAATTGAATTTTCTCTGCTTCATACAATTGCATCGCTGCCAAGGTTGTCGCAGCCGTTTTAGTGATAGAGGCAACATCATATAAATCTGTTTTTTCAACGGACTGCTGCTGGTCATAAGTATGATGCCCAAAAGTCTTGCTATAAATAATTTTGCCTTCTTTGGCGACTAATACTTGCCCACCTGGTGTTGCCTTTCGACGAATGGCCATTTCGAGTATATCGTCAATTTTCCTTAATTTCTCCCCAGAAATCCCCATTTCTTCTGGAATAGTATATTTCAAACGGGTAATTGGCGTATTATTATGCGTTCCTTTAGGCATCCATTCCGTTACGGCTATAGGCAACTTCCCCCTTGCGGTAATTGCACCAAATAATAATTGAGGTACCAAAGCTTCGGTAATTTTATTCCGTTCAAAAATTTGAACAGCCGTAATAGTAGAATCGAGATAGCTAAGATTTAAGGGGTTTCCATAATTCACAATAACGACTTTACTACTTTCATTAAGCGTATTAATAGAAGCAATAAACGCTTCGTGTAAAGGCAAAGAAAGATTAATGTCATCCAGCGTAATAATCAATGCGCCATTGCGAATAGGGTTAAAAGCCAAAGCATTTATTTTACCATCTGCTTTCGGTCGATATAGTTGGTTTCCTGCATGGGCGTAATTAAAAAAGTGATTTTGGAAAGTACGCAATTTCTTCTGCCCAACATTGACTACTTGATACTGTTTGAAGTAAGTATCCGTAAAAGGCAATAAACTATCTGGGTTATTCGCCAAAATAATAGATTGTTCAAATAATTCGTTGGTATAGGCTTCTTCGAGATGCTGCTTTATTAAGATATCCGTTCCATAGCTCACAGGTCTAGCTAATTTTTGTTTATCCAAGCCCAACCATTTTTTAGCCAATAAAATCTGATGAACTTTTGCTTCAATAATGGCTTCACTAATAGTCCCCGTTTTCACTAATTCCTTAAGGTGATTAATATTCTCAACTAAGGCAGTTTCGTTGACCAGAAAAGCGGTCGCTCCAGCATATAATAATTCATCTAAACTAACAGTTGACGTAATTTCCCCAAAAATTAATCCTTCGAATTGTAACTGTTTTGCTAAAAAGAGTTTATAAAATTCGGGTAGTCTATGGGTAATAGAATCACCTTCAAATACTTGTTCCCCAAGCAAGACACCAGATAAACCACTCATAATTAGTGGCTTGTATGCATTAAACGCCCCACTCTCTACAAGCGTAGCATCAGGAATACTATCCACATAAAAATCAAAAGAATTAGCGATAGCTAAAACTTTACGTGTTTGTAAAGCTTCAATTCTATTGGCCGCATTACTAATCAACGCCAAATCATTTTGAGGCTGCTGCTGAGCAGTATACGCAGTGGGAGATTGCTCGAAGGCTGCAATATTAGGAGAAAGACTGCAATTAATGCCTATTTTTTGATAATCCGATAATAATTTTCTTTCCAAAGAGCGATAAGAAAATCCATTGTCTAAAGCACTTAAAGTGGCATTATCTGGATAATGTGGTAAATCAGAAAATTGATTATTCAAGGCAGTCATTTCACCCGATAATTCTAATAAAGGTATCCTTACATTGTCTCTAAATGTTCGAATTGACTTTTGGTAAGTTCTCGTTTTCATTCCTTTCAACAAAACACCAGCAGGTTGGTATTTTTTTACTAATTGTTGTGTTTTTTCAACAGAATGAGGAATGGTAGAAGTTAAAATAAATAATTGCCCAATTTTTTCTTCAAGTGATAAATGACTTAAAGTAGTATCTGCCCATACTTCGTCAACACTCATAAATGGGGGTTGATAAGTAAACGGCTCATAGGCTACATGCCCACAAGATATAAAAATAGCGACAATCAAAAATCCACTGAATAACTTTGGATGTTTATTGTTCATACGACCTGGGATTAAAAGGGAACTATCTCTATAGAGCGTCAGCTAATAAACTGATAATTATCTCTAGTACCTCAAATATTGCATCATTATTGAGGAGATTAATTCCTTTAACAGTTAGGATATATTTTGGACTATAGCCACAGAGAACTAAAATAATTAATGGAGTATCCTATAAACTATTGACAAGCAATTTGATGGTTACTAGTGGTTCAAGTCATAAATCTTTGACAGGTTAAATCGGCGTCTTTTTCCGTTATACTGCGTTATTTTTTTCTTAAATATCATGGCTATTCTCAAAAGCCAACCCGTCCGTAAACGGTTCACAAACGGTGTTTGCTCATCTTGTCTAACAAAAAAATACACTCGATTAAACTATCAATTACTTATGATTTGAACCACTAGTTATTGTAAGATAACCAACAATTATTTATCGAATATTTATGATTGGCACCACGACATCTTCTCTATAAGTACCTACTATTAAATAATCGTCACTTTTGATTCAGGCTATTTTTTCGCTAGACGAGGCAAAAAATCTTTGCATAGCCCCGCTACGGAAATATTTTTTAACGAAATAAAAAAAAAAAAGAG
>JBGCFJ010001103.1:0-3786 GCA_045106885.1 Saprospiraceae bacterium | reverse complement strand
ATCAATATTTGCGTTATATACTTTTAAACAGATGAGTTTACAAAATATTGATATTGTACATTTTATGGAATTTAATCACAAAGAATATACTTAAATCGGTTTTTGGGATGGCTTCTCTTCACTTCGGTGAGGAGGGGCTACTTTTAAACAAAAAAATTAACGGAATTTAATCACAAAGAATATACTTAAATCGGTTTTGGGATGGCTTCTCTTTACTTCGGTGAAGAGGAGCTACTTTTTAAGCATTAATAAATTAGGCAATTTTTTAAAAAAATTAACGGAATCTAATCACAAAGAATATACTTAAATCGGTTTTGGGATGGCTTCTCTTCATTTAATTGAAGAGGAGCTACTTTTTTTGGGAGATTAAATATAATAAATTGCTTGTTGGAAGTGCGAGAATAGCTGCTGAGTGTTCTGGAAGGGGAAATGACTAGGGAGTATTTATTTCAATAATTCTTCAAAAATGGTTAGTGTTTCTCGTGCAGTTTTTTCCCAACTAAATTTAGCTGCTTGAGCTAGTCCTTTTTTAGAAAGAGATTGACTTAATGACTGATCACTTAGCAACTGCTTTATTTTTTGTATTAAAATAGCTTGGTTATTGGGAGGAAAAAGTAAACCTGCCTGATCAATAATTTCCGGCAGACTTGATACATTCGAAACGATTGTAGGTGTTCCACAAGACATTGCTTCTAAAACTGGAAGCCCAAAACCTTCAAAGTGAGAAGGATAAACAAATGCAGCTGCGGCAGTATATAAGACGGGCAATTCAGCTCTATCTACATAACCTAATAATTTTATGTCCTCTTTAAATGGGGAGTTATTAATAGCCTCTAGTATAGGTGTATGTTTCCAACCTAATTTTCCTACTAATACTAATTGTAAAGGCTGATTTATTTGTTGTTTTAAAGCTTCAAAAGCCTTAATCAAAAAAATTAAATTTTTTCTAGGTTCTATTGTACCTGTATGTAAGAGGTAAGGTGTTGAAAGTTTATGTTTTTTTAAAACGTTAGGATTAGATTGAGGTTGGAAAAAGTTTTCTTTTCCTAATAAAATGCCTTTTGTTTTATTGGCGGTAAAAGGAAAATGTGTGATTACATCGTTGGCGGTAAAAGTAGAATTGGTAAGAATATAATCTGCTCTTTTTAGAATAGCAGGTAAAAAAAGTTGTTGTAGTTTTCTACTAACAAATTGATGCCACTCAGGGAAATGCAAGGGGGATAAATCATGTATTACGGTAATCCTTTTGATTGCTTTGGGTAAATTAAATGGACCAAAATGACGAGGTTCTACCACTATATCCATTTTTTTTTGGGCTAATATTCTAGGAATACTAATAAAAAGTCGATAAGCAGCAGCCCCAGGGAATTTTTTAGTTGGGATTATTAATTCCTTAACCCGTTCGTTTATATCTCCTTCTGATTTTGACCGAACTATCCAATATTCATTTTTATGGTCTACTTTGGCTAATGCATTAATTAACTCTTTGGTATAATAATAGATACCAGCATATTGATAATCTAATGCATCTGCTATAATGGCAATTTTCATAGAGGTAAAGTTATATTAAAGTTCATTCCTCAACATGTACGCATACAGTTTTTTGTATGCTGCTATCGTATCGCTTAATCTAAATTGTTTGACTGGACTTTTTGACCATTCTCCTTTTTTTGCCTTATCCATTGCTGTTACTAAAGCTTCTACCGATAGCTCCTCCATTTTTATGAATTGGCCAGAAACCACTTCTTTCAGAGCTGTTTGATTGGAAGAAATTAAAGGGGTACCTAAGGCAATCGTTTCTACTGCTGCAAAACAAAAACCTTCACTATAGGAAGGAATAATTACACAGTCGGAAGTGGCTATGCTTTTTTTTAGCGTTTCAAAAGGGAGATGATGTTTTAGTATCACATAATCTTCTAACTGATTTTTTGTAATAAAGGATAAGATTTTATTTAAAAAATTGATAGGTATTTTGGGAATAATTAGTTGTACTTGACTTTCTGGATGTTTTTCTTTGATAATCGGAATAGCTTTCATTAATAAATCTAATCCTTTTGAAATACCCATTCTACCAAAATAAGTATAAGTAAATTTATTATTTTTAACAGCAGTAACAGAGGGCTTTATCTGAAAATCACTATAATCAATTCCATTATAAATAGTGGAAGTTTTAGCTTTTTTAATTCCTGCTTTTATCAAATTATTGGTCGTACTTTGGGAAACGCCAACAAAATGACTAAAAGGTAATTTGAGTAATAATTGTTCAAATAAATAATGAACGATTTTGCCTAGCTTACCCATATAAGGAAGCTGATACCATAAATCTGCCCATACTTCATGAAAAGTGATGATTACTTTTTTCCGAAAAAGTTTCGCCGCAAAAAATGCAGGAATGGCGGCATTATAAGAAGTAGTATGGATTAATTGACTGTTTTTTATATAGGGGAGTATGTAGAAAAAACCCAAAAAAGTAAATAAATAACGATTATTGAAAGGCATGCGAGCAATTTGAATATTGCCTTGTTTTTCTTTTAAAGGGGAATCTGAATTGACCTGAGAAGTAATAATTGTTATTTGATGCCCTTCTTTTGCTAATGATTCAATGAGACTTTTAAACAAGGTTTCTACACCACCAATATTAGGATAGTAGTATTCTAGTACATAAACTAATCTCATTTTTTAGACTTACTTTTAGGTGTTTTTCCTTCATTTGGAATATTTTCTGGAAGCTCAGAATTCGTATCTATTAATTTATTGACAATATTTTCTAATTCTTCTATATTTTCTATTAAAGGTATTGTATTATTTTTAGGCTTATTAGAAATTTTATTTTTTTGAGTTGTTTTTGTATTTGGTGTTTCTTCGTTTGCTTCTGGCAGCAGTACTTGACTTAACGCTAGTTGTCGAACTAAATTAGTTAATTGGTTTTCTACTCTATTAAGCGCAGCGGATAAATAGAAGACCATTAAGAATAATGCACCTAATGCTACAAAAATGATTGCATTTGGGCGGTCTCTAAATCCTAAACCTTTTGCCAAAGAGGCTGCAATTTCATTAGGCATGATGCCCAATAAACCAATCGCAATCCAGAAAGTAATCCAGATAATAGTGTTTCTTGGACTATATTTACCTGAGGTATACTGCTTTATCGTTCGTATGATATAAAATCCAGCTAATATTGGTACTAGCCATTGATATAATTCTAACTTCATATAAATTTTAAGCGATTCTCGTTATAAAATTTTTTAGATAGTCAGATTGAAAATTGATAATCAGGTGTCGGACACCTCTAAAGGTGTCCGACACGTTCGACTAACCATTTATCAGTTTTTTAGCTGACGCTCTATTTAGATAATTAAGTCTGGTTCTGACTGAAATAAACATAACTATTTATTTGTACTTGTTTTTATTTAATTAGATACTTAATAAGGAGAATAAAAAAGGTTAAAGTGATAAGAAAATTATTATTTGATTTATTAACCTTTTAGGAAGAGTCCACGTTTGAGAAATATAAGTATTTTCTATTAGTAAGTAGGTGAAACTAAATTGGCTACATTTTTTTTCTCAACTAATTTTTTGTAAAAAAGATAAAAGAGTTTAAATAGCCTAAGGTTTACTAATAAAGTAATACTTTTGTTGAATTATTCATCACTATAAATAACTGATAGTAAGGCTTGTATGCACTTTTAGATAATCAGAAAGAAAATTAATAATTTGAAAAGAAGTCAGATGTCAGACCGTTTATTACATAAACTGTCAGAAGTCAGATGTCAGACCGTTTATTAC
>JBGCFJ010001102.1:0-3534 GCA_045106885.1 Saprospiraceae bacterium | reverse complement strand
TTAAAAAATAGGATAAATCCAAAAAATAATTTTTTGACCATAAAATTTGGTTAAAAAATACAATAATTCTTTAGGGAATTAAAACTGAGAATGATCAATCAATTAACACCTGAACTAATAATTGGAATTATTACGGCCTATTTTCTGCTGTTAATGGTTATCTCTTATTTCACCGGTAAAAATTCAAATAACGCAGACTTTTTTGTTGCTGGACGCCAGTCTCCTTGGTATTTAGTAGCATTTGGAATGGTCGGTGCGTCCTTATCCGGAGTTACTTTTATTTCCGTACCAGGGTGGGTAGAAGCAAGCCAGTTTTCCTATATGCAAATGGTTTTTGGCTATTTGTTAGGGTATTTGGTGATTGCTACGGTATTGATGCCGATGTATTATCGGTTGAATTTAACGTCCATTTATACTTATTTAGAAGATAGGTTTGGCGTATCTGCCTATAAAACGGGAGCAGCCTTCTTTTTGCTTTCCCGAACGATTCAAGCATCTTTTCGATTATATTTAGTGGCAATTGTTTTACAACAATTTGTTATGTCGTCTTTTGGTATTCCTTTTTGGGGAACGGTCATGTTGACAATTTTGCTGATTTGGATATACACTTTCCAAGGAGGGATTAAGACTATTGTCGTAACGGATACTCTGCAAACCTTCTGTATGTTGGCCGCTGTAGGCTTAACGGTATGGGCAATTAGTGATAAATTAAGCCTTTCTTTTGGTGAAATTTTTACGACGGTTAATGAGAGTCAATACGGACAGTTATTCTTTTTTGAAGGTGGTTGGAGCGACCCTAAAAACTTTTTTAAACAGTTTCTAGCAGGTGCATCTATTGCCATAGTGATGACGGGTTTAGACCAAGATATGATGCAGAAGAATTTGAGTTGTAAGAATATCGGAGAGGCGCAAAAAAATATGTTTTGGTTTAGTGTTATCTTAGTTTTTGCCAATTTATTATTCTTAACACTAGGCGTACTACTCTTCAGTTACACCAACCAAGTAGGGATTGATATTCCAGAGAAGAAAGATTTATTATATCCTACGATTGCCTTACAGCATTTATCACCAACAATAGGAATTGTCTTTATATTAGGCTTAATTGCTGCTGCATATTCTAGCGCAGATTCCGCTTTGACTGCTTTGACCACTTCTTTCTGTGTAGATTTTCTAGGTTTTGAAAAAAGCGAGGAAGCAGAATCGGATAAGAAAAAGACCCGTTTTAAAGTACATATTGGTTTTTCTGTTCTGCTCTTTTTTGTTATCCTAGTATTTTGGTTCATTAATGATGATTCTGTTATTTCTGCTATTTTTACAGCCGCAGGTTATACTTATGGACCATTATTAGGCTTATATGCTTTTGGTTTCTTTACCGAACGCAAAATCGTAGACCGATTGGCACCCGCTGTATGTATCGCAGCTCCCATTTTAACCTACATCATTAACGCCAATTCTGAACTACTTTTATTCGGTTATAAATTTGGTTTTGAATTATTGATTTTGAATGGCTTGTTGACCTTTTTAGGCTTATGGGGAATTTCTTATGCGGTTGTTCCGAATCCAGAAGATACAGAAATCAAAGAATAGCCCCAATTAATTCCTTGGTATAATGAGATTGGGGATTTTCATAAATACTATCCGCATCCCCAATCTCCACCTTCTTCCCATCCTTCATCACCATAATTCGGTCACTAATAAATTGAACGACAGAAAGGTCGTGAGAAATAAAAATATAAGTCAAGTCAAATTTTTCGCGTAAGTCAATTAATAAATTCAAAATTTGTGCTTGGATAGAGACATCCAGAGAAGAGACACATTCATCGCAGATAATAAATTCAGGTTGGAGGGCTAAGGCACGAGCAATACAAATTCGCTGGCGTTGACCACCAGAAAATTCATGGGGGAAACGCATAAATTGATTGGCATTTAACCCTACCGTTTCTAATAATTCTATCGTTTTTTCTTGATACTGTTTTTCATTTTTCCAAAGTCGATGCACCTGCATAGGTTCCATAATCGCCAAACCAATAGGTTGCGTAGGATTGAGGGCACTATAAGGGTCTTGGAAGATAATCTGCATTTTTTTCCGAAGCGTTTTCCAACTTGCATCATCCGCAGTCAATAAGTCTTTTTGATGATAAAGAACTTGTCCAGCTTGTGCTTGTTCTAAACCTAAAATAGTTCGCCCTAAAGTTGATTTGCCACAGCCAGATTCTCCTACTAATCCAAAAGTTTCCCCTTTAAAAACGTCAAAACTCACATCATCAACTGCCTTAACAAAACTAGTCGTTTGCCCCCAGAAATTCTTTTTAGTAGGATACCAAGTCGCTAAATTTTTAACTTGTAGTATTGGTTCTTGAGTATATATTTTTTCTTTTCTATTCGCAATCTCTGTTTGATTAATTAAATTAGGCGCTACAGTTCCGCCATCCTCAAATCCTTCAACGGTAGGCAATCTTTTTAAGTGTTGATTAAGCGAAGGGCGACAAGCTAATAATCCTTTAGTATAAGGATGTTCGGCATGATTGAAAATAGCATTGACCGTTCCAGCTTCCACTATTTTTCCTTTTTTCATCACTAATACACGGTCAGCAATCGCTCGAATAACTCCTAAATCATGAGAAATAAAGAGAATAGATAATTGATAAGTTGTTTTTATTTCATTTAGTAATTCTAAAATACCTTTTTGGACGGTAACATCTAAAGCGGTAGTTGGTTCGTCCGCAATCAAGAGGGTAGGGCGACAAGAAAGCGCCATCGCAATCATAATTCGCTGCTTTTGCCCACCCGAAAGTTGGTGCGGATAAGCATTAAAAATTCGTTCTACCTCAGGAAGTTTGACCTGACTAAACAATTCAAGCGTTGTCGTTTTTGCAGCCTGAAAAGAAACTTTTTGATGTAATTGGATGGCTTCGACGACTTGTTGCCCACAGGTCATAACGGGATTCAAAGAAGTCATTGGTTCTTGAAAAATCATGGCAATTTGGCTGCCTCTAATTTTTTCAATTGCACTTTCATCCAATTGTGTTAGGTCTAAAGTTTGGTTGTCTGCTGACTGCGATTGTCGTGAGCCAAAATTGATAGCTCCATTAGGCATCATTGCCACCTTCGGCAATAATTGCATAATAGATAAAGCAGTAATACTTTTCCCTGAACCTGATTCACCGACTATGCCGATGGTTTCTCCTTTTTTGATAGTGAAACTATTAGCATCTACGGCTTTTAAAGGACCATTTTCGGTTGGGAAATGGATGGAAAGATTGTTAACGGTTAAAAGGGAATCAGTCAAACTAATATATCTTATTAATCAATGAATTTGGTCATTTTTTGACTTTTTTCAAAGTTACTATTTTTTCTAAACTAATACTATTTCGATTGTAAATCAGCCGCCACCTTTATTATTTCCTTTAATAAACCCCGAATATGTTGCTCGGTAGTCAACAAATTCATCACAGTTAATCGCAAATATCGAACACCCCTTACCTCTGACGAAGTAATATAAAAATTACCGCTTTGGACAACTTCATTCCGCAA
>JBGCFJ010001101.1:0-2687 GCA_045106885.1 Saprospiraceae bacterium | reverse complement strand
CCTACCAGCCTGACGGATTCTTTTTCCTTTTAGCTGCATTAAAATTTTTCAACGTAGCAACGGCTATGCTAAAAAATTTTGCTTTGCTAAAAGAAAAAATAATCTCGTCATTTCTGGTAGGTTATTTATTGCCTCATCCCTTAAATCTTTTAACTTTACTCGATGTATGGTCATTTAGAAAATACTTTTATCAATGATTATGCCTTACAAATATAAACAAACAAATATTAAACATCCTGTTTTAGTGCTATTAATTTACATGTATCACTAATATGCTTATTGAAAACCTAAGCCACCTCCGCATTCCCATTCACCCCACGAATAATAGAAACAATCATCGAACAATCATCATCGTTAAACACCCCATCCAAACCAGCCATATCAATATCTGTATAAGGTGACTCATACAATTGAGCAGGGTTTAGATGTCCATTGACTGTAAAATGACTGATAATGATTTCTAAAAACTGTTGCTGGTTAGCGGTTAAATTTCCTTTTGCTAAGAAGGTCGAAAAGGCAGCCATTGCTGCATTTCGGTCTAAGCCTAAAATACTACGAATGAATTGACCGATGGGCTGACTCGTGTCCGTAGCTTTGATAAAATCAGCTTTTGTACCTCGTTCTCCCCCATCAAATAAAAGTTGTTCTAATTGTTCCAACTCTTTACTAGTGATAGGCTTATTGGTACGGAGTTTTTGAATAATCATATAGTCTTGATTATTCCGAATAAAAGAGCGAACTCTATCTAAGTAATTGGCAGGAGCAGAAGGTAATAGCATCTCTTCTGGTTCACTGACTTCGCCTAATTCATCTGCAAAATTAGTATAGGCAATATCTTGTTTGTCTGATTTTAGGAGACTCATCAAATCTCGTAAATCTATTCTGATTTTTTCTAAAGAAGGAAAGGATAATTCTTTCCAAAAGGATTCGCTTTGGATTCGAGTAATTAAAGGCATTTTGTCTCGAACGATAGGAATATTAGACATTGTTGCCAATCTTCTGGCTCGTTGCACCAAATTCTGTTTGCCTCTTTCAAAAGAGGCTTCGCCATTGCAATAGGCCAATTGCATTTTGTATAATAAGGCATCAAATAACTTCGCTTTTTCGTCTTTATCTTTCAACGTGACTAATGGCCCAATTTCGTCCGAAATACGCTGCAAATCTGAACTTAGGTTATTCCAAGCGGCTCTATCTTTATATTTTTTAATCAAATCTAAGCGCATTCTTACCCTAAATATTTCCTTTCGTTGCTCATATAGCTTGTTGACCAATTCATGTGAAACGGCTAATAAATCATTCCGAAAGGTCTGCATACTTTCGGCTTGAAATCTCGAATCTCGCAAAGCTTCGGCTAACTGAATTCGCAACTCAAAAATTCGATGGGAAACTGATTTTTGTAAAGCAGGTCCTTCTATTGTTTCTTCTCCCAATAAGGCTTCGAAGTAATCGCAATTTCCAAAACAATCGAAGACATAAAAATCTTCTTTGTGCTGCTCTACATTGTAAAGGTTTTCGCAAAGCCGAGTACCTCGACCAATGATTTGCCAAAACTTAGAAACGGAATAAATCGGCTTGAATAAAACCAAATTGACAATCTCTGGCACATCAATTCCTGTTTCTAACATATCTACCGAAATGGCAATTTGTGGATACCGCTTAGGCTCTTTGAACTTATCAATTAAATCTTGTGCATACTTTTTGTCCCTATGAGAAATCGTTTGGGCAAATATGCCTTTATGTTCAGGATACTGTTCGTCAAAAATTTTTTGAATGAAATCGGCATGGTCTTGACTTTTAGCAAAAATGATGGTCTTACCAATTTTATCTCCCGATTCCACCTTGTGCCCCATAGTCATCAAAGCATCTAGAACTTTCACCACTGTATCTTTATTGAACAACCAGCGATTAATGGCGGATGGGTCGATTATATCTGGAACTTCTTCTCCCCTAGCAGCAAATAGTTTTTCAAACTTGTCTTTTTCCGCTTTCGTTAGTTCACTATATTTGATACCTCTACGCATAAATTTAGTACCCATTTTTATCTTCTTCGGTGGGACTAAATAACCGTCTTTAATGGCTTGGTCTAATTCATAAAAATAAGTAGGGTTCTCATTTTCACAATCGAAGGCTTGGTAAGTGTCAACATGCGTTTCGTCTTTCGGAGTAGCGGTTAAACCGACAACCAAGCTATCGAAGTAGTGAAATATATCTTCGTATTTTTTATAAATCGAACGGTGCGCTTCATCCACAATAATCAAATCAAAATGCCCGACGCCATAAACTGTTCCATCCTCATTTTTGGCATTATCTATTCGATTAGAAATTGTTGGATAAGTCGAAAAGACTAACCTTGTTGTATTATCTTCTATTTCTTTGGTTAAATCAATGGCCGTTAAATGTCCAAGATTGTCATTAAAACTTCGTTTGGCTTGGGTAACTAAGGCTTTTCTATCTGCTAAGAACAATACTCGCTTTGCCCAATTGGCTTTCATTAGAATATCAACCAAAGCTATCGCCGTTCTTGTTTTTCCAGAACCTGTTGCCATTACTGCCAAGGCTTTTCGTCGATTGCTCGTGATGCCCTCTTCCCCATCTCTGACAAAGGTTTCGCAAATCCGCTGAATGGCTTCTTTTTGGTAGTACCGTCCTGCTATATCAGGGTTCGGGTGGTATTTTCGAATGTCTTT
>JBGCFJ010001100.1:0-3093 GCA_045106885.1 Saprospiraceae bacterium | reverse complement strand
AGCAGAACATGAAGAAGTGTAAGCTTCTGAACCGCTTTAGCGGATGGGAGGCTTAAAGAGTCCCTCATAAAATGTGTCGTTTAATTTTGATTGGGTACTTATTAGCACGCAAGTATTTTATTCCTACTTAAATATCCTTATTTTTGCGACTTTCCATAAAAAGGTCAACTTTAGAAGACTTTTTTATGTATTGTAATAGTATTACTTTGTTTGTTATTCATTCAAAGTAACTATTAGGCTTGTGACCTTTTAAATTATGACCATCTAAAAATATCTTTTTCCGCTATTTTTCTTTAAAAATTTCTTCGATAGAACAACTATTAAATAAATTTTTAAAGGAAACTATCGAAAAAATCTAAATTTTATATAGCCACTTTCAAAAGGAAATAAGCCTATATAATAAAATTAATCAATCCTGTTTAAATTAACACTTATCAATTATGAGTAAAGTAACCGTAGTAGGAGCTGGAAATGTAGGCGCAACTGTGGCTAACGTACTGGCACACAAAGACATTGTAAAAGAAGTTGTTTTATTAGATATTAAAGGAGATATGGCTCGTGGAAAAGCTTTAGATAGCTGGCAACAAGCACCTATTGACTATTATAGTACAGCGCTGAAAGGGACAGAAGATTATGCAGATACTGCTAATTCTGATATCGTAGTAATTACGGCTGGTATCCCTCGTCGTCCAGGTATGAGTAGAGATGATTTAATTTCTACAAATGCTAAGATTGTTACTTCTGTAACAAAATCTATTATGGAACATTCTGCTAATCCAATTATCATTATCGTTTCTAATCCATTAGACGTAATGACTTATGCTGCACACAAAGCATCTGGCTTGAGTGATAAGCGAGTATTTGGTATGGCTGGTATTTTAGATACAGCGAGATATAGAGCATTTTTGGCAACAGAATTAAACGTTTCTCCTAAGGATTTACAAGCTGTATTAATGGGCGGCCATGGTGATACTATGGTACCATTACCAAGATATACAACTGTTGCGGGTATTCCTGTAACAGAAATGATTGAGGAAGATAAGTTAAATGCTATTGTTGAGCGTACAAAGAAAGGTGGAGGAGAATTGGTGAAATTAATGGGTACTTCTGCTTGGTATGCACCAGGTGCTGCTGCTGCTCAAATGGTAGAGTCTATCGTGAAAAATGAAAACCGTATTTTCCCTTGTTGTGCTAAATTAAATGGCGAGTATGGTTTAAGTGATATGTTCTTGGGTGTGCCTGTTAAGTTAGGTGAGAATGGAATTGAAGCTGTTCTGGAACTTCAATTGAATGAAGATGAAACGAAATTATTACATCAATCTGCTGATCACGTAACAGCGGTAATGGATGTTTTCAATAAAATGGGGGTCGCTTAATTTTAGTGATTAACACGATTTCTATTAAAAAATGGGTTGAAGATGCAAGTTCTTTAACCCATTTTTATTTTAGAGAAGTTGTGAAAAAACA
The DNA here is from genome assembly GCA_045106885.1 of Saprospiraceae bacterium. Taxonomy (GTDB): domain Bacteria; phylum Bacteroidota; class Bacteroidia; order Chitinophagales; family Saprospiraceae; genus JAFMDF01. The sequence continues at coordinate 1,626 of JBGCFJ010001100.1, read as the reverse complement.
GTTATTTCTGATAAAGCAATCCGTAAACCAACAAAAGTTTTGCTTTTTTCTTATCTTCATGCCCAGATATGAATTATAGTACTATGAGAAAGAATTTAGTTTTTTTGTTACTAAAGGTGAGCAACTAATTGGATACGCTAATAAATAACCTACCTTTCCATAGTGTGTTATTAACCAATATTAATCAAAGACTTCAAAATGACGATAAAATTTTGTGGAGCAGCGCAGGAGGTAACAGGAAGTGCGCACTTAATCACGCTAGATAGTGGCTATCAAGTATTATTAGATTGCGGTTTGTACCAAGGTCGAAATAAAGAAATGAAAAAATTTAATGAAACTTGGTACTTTGACCCCAAGCAGATAGATTGTATGATTCTCTCTCATGCACATATTGACCATAGCGGTAGAATTCCTAAGTTGGTAAAAGATGGATTTAATGGCTGTATTCATAGTACCCATGCAACAAGAAGTCTTTGCTCCATCATGTTATTGGATAGTGCTAAAATTCAAGAACGAGATGCAGAATATTTTAATAAAAGACTAAAAAAGAAAAAACGAAGCAAACAAAAACCTAAAAAACCATTATATACAAGTGAGGATGCAACGGATGCTATGAACTTATTTTTTGGCTATGCTTACGAACGATGGTTCAGAATTAGTGACGAAATAGAAGTGTTTTTTAGAGATGCGGGGCATATCTTAGGAAGCGCAAGTGTTACACTTAGAATAACAGAGAAGAATGGGAAGCAAACTATGCTAGGCTTTTCAGGAGACATTGGAAGACCAGACCGCCCTATTCTAAGAGATCCTTTACCAATGCCTGAGGTGGACTATTTGATTTGTGAATCTACTTATGGAAATAAAGACCATGGAGGAAAACCAGGGGAGGAAGAAAAATTCTTGCGAATTATTAAAGAAACTTGTGTAGATAAACGAGGAAAATTGATAATTCCAGCTTTTAGTATCGGACGGACACAAGAAATCGTCTATATGCTAGATCAGATGGAAACGGCAGGTGTTTTACCTAAAATACCCGTTTATGTGGATAGCCCTTTAGCAGTCAATGCAACGACTATTTTTGGCGCACACCCAGAATGTTATGATAATGATTTGCATGAATATATGTTGCTCGATGATAACCCTTTTGGTTTTAATGATTTGACTTATGTTAAGGATGTTGCTTTATCTAAGCAATTGAATTATTCTCACGAACCCTGTATTATTATTAGTTCTTCTGGAATGATGAATGCAGGTCGAGTAAGACACCATTTATATAATAGTGTGGAGAATAAAAAGAATACTTTCTTAATTGTTGGCTATTGTTCTCCTAATACGCCAGGAGGAATGTTGAAAAATGGAGTAGAATCAATTAAATTATACGGAGAACGAAAAAGAGTGATAGCAGATATTGAAACGATGGATTCGTTTTCTGCTCATGCGGATAGGCATGAAATTATGGAGTTTATAGACAATCAGAAACCAAGATTGAAAAAACTTTTTTTAGTCCACGGAGAAAAGAAGACACAAGAGAAATTTAGTGCTTTATTAAATAAGAATGGTTATGAAGATGTGGCAATCCCTAAATTAGGGCAAGAATTTGTATTGGACTAACTATTAAGTACATCA
>JBGCFJ010000110.1:0-10330 GCA_045106885.1 Saprospiraceae bacterium | reverse complement strand
ACTTCTTTAAGTTGTTTAGATTGTGAGCAACCAGTAGCTTCTCCTACAGAGGATACCCAATATACTTTGACGATTTATGATGAGAATAATTGTGAGAGTCAAGCGCAAATATGGGTTAGAGTAGACGATAATAAAAATATTTATGTGCCTAATGTATTTAGCCCAGATGATGATGGGCTAAATGATAAATTTACCCTGTTAACGGTAGATGGTCCAGTTCAAGAAGTAGAGACTTTTAAGGTCTATGACCGTTGGGGGAATCTGGTATATGAAGCCAATCATTTCGACCCATTAGACGAGGATTTTGGTTGGAATGGTCGTTATAAAGGAAAATTGATGGATAGTGCAGTTTTTATTTATTACATTAAAATCAAATTTATTGACGGCACAGAAGAAGAATTAAAAGGAGGGGTAACCTTGGCAAAATAAAACTGGTAGAAAAGCTTTTAGGCTTTCCTGTGTCCGACCTTCAGGTTGGAAGAAAATCGGTCATGTTTTTTGAAATAAATTCACCGATTTCGCATAACAGACCTGAAGGTCTTTGACGGAAAAATCTGAAGGCTTTTCTACCAATTGTATCACTCTTCACTAATCAATTTCAATAATACCCCGTTCGTCCAACCAAATCCATCTTGCACAGGATATTCGCCACCACCAGCCTCTAAACTCAAATCTACCACATTATATTTTTCAACTAATTTACCTGTATTTTTATAGACTTTAGTATTCAAATTAACCCAGCGGTCTTTAATGGTATTGGCTAAATCCTTATTACCATAATGACGTAAACCTTCAATAGTCATCCACTGTAAAGGTGCCCAACCGTTAGGATAATCCCATTGTTGTCCATTGTCTGTTAACGTAGAAACGACGCCACCTGGCATTAAAAATTTATCCTTAATAACCTTAGCTACTGCTTCTGATTGGTCGGTAGTGGCCATTTGAAACGTTAATGGGTACATTCCTGCAAGGGAAGGAATACCTGTAAAAGACTGAGCAACAAAATCGTAATCTTGGAAGTAGCCCATGTCTTTATCCCAACAATATTTAGCAACAGCTGCTTTTCTTGAATTTGCTTTTTCAGAATAAGTATTAGCCGCTGCTTGATTGCCACTAATGATATTGCATTTCGCCAATAATAATTCTAAATTATACAACAAAGCATTCAAATCTACAGGAATAATATCCGTTGTATGAATTGAAGCTAATTTTTGTGGGTCACTAAACCACCGACTGCTAAAGTCCCAGCCTGATTCGCAAGCTGCTCGTAAATCACTATAAACTTGTTTGGCGGGTCGATTACTTTCTTTAATCGTTTCCATATCTTCTCGATAACTTTCTGCTCTAGGAAAGTCGCCTTTGTCAAAATAGCGATTTAAAATACTACCATCTGGCATTCGAACGACTTTTTTATTCGTAGGATTAGCTGCATTCACTTTGTCTAGCCCATCCATCCAGTATTCGTACTCCTTTGTTAATTGAGGTAAATAAGTGACTATCGTATTATCTCCTTTTTGTTCGGCTAATATTTGTACCATTCTGGCAAAGAAAGGAGGTTGAGAACGGGTCAAAAAATACGTTCGATTTCCATTAGGAATAAAGCCAACTTTGTCGATGATATAGGCAAAATTATTCACCATATTCTCAATCATAGCTGTTTTTCCAGCCGCTTGTAATCCTAACATGGTAAAATAGCTATCCCAATAATAAATTTCCCCAAATCGACCACCAGGCACAATATAGGCATTAGGTAAGCTAATTAAACTTCCTGGATTGGCAGCATCTGGTTGGCGAGTTAAGATAGGCCACAAAGAATTGATATGTGCCGCTACACCTTTACTGGTGTCTGCTTCAAAGCCAGAAGCGTATTGCTTCGGTATATCAAAATGCTTTAAGACAAAATCTTTTAGGTCGAAATCTGCTTTGTTTTTTTCAGCAGCATAATTAGCCATGATTTGGTCGGTGGTGAATTTTGGCGTACAATCAACAAATGTTTTACCATCTGGGAATATTTTTAATAATTGCGCCTGTTCAAATAAATCTTCAAATCGTTCATTAGGTGGCATATCTTTCTTTGTTTCAATTAGAGATGGTGTGTCTAATTTAGGTGTATTTTTACAAGCAAATGCTAACATAATAAACGTCAGCAAGAATAAAGTGAGTACATTTTTCATACAATATTTTATTTAGTTTCATACGAATTTTAAATGATGAACGATGAACTATAAATGATGAATTGTGTATGATGAATTCATCATTTATCGTTCATCATTTGTCAACTTATTTTATAAAAATCAAAATAGCGCCAATTGCTGTCACGACTAATAAAAATTGCCGAAAGAATTTCTCTGTAAAATAACTGACAATTTTTACACCAACAAAAAAACCGATTGTTACAAATGGTACTAAAGTTAAATTGGTTTGTAAAGTCTCCCAAGTAATGGTTTTCCAAGAAAAAACATGAAAAGGAACTTTGAAATTATTAACAATAAAAAATACCCAAGCAGAGGTCCCAATGATTTCATTTTTTGGCAATCGAGTTGCTAGAAAAAACAAATTGGCAAAAGGCCCTGCTAAATTACCAATCATCGTTGTAAACCCAGCAGCAAATCCTACAGAACCGCCAAATAACTTATTCCCTGGCATTACTTTTTTAGCAGTAGACTCTGAAAACCACATAAACACGACACTAACTAAAATAATGGCTGCCATCCAATTTTTAAAGGTAGTTTCGGGTATATCTTTTCCTACAAAAGAGGCGATGACAACACCCACCAACATCCATGGTAAAAAATGAACTAAATATTTCCACTTCGTATATTTTTTAAAATATATGACCGCCATAATATCTCCTACAATGAGCAGTGGCAATATAATCCCTGTAGAACTTTTTGCACCATAAGCCAATGCCATCAAGGTGACGGTAAGAATACTTAATCCTTTAATACCACCTTTGCCTACACCAAGTAGAAAAGCTGCTGTAAACGCTAAAATTAGGTTAAATTCCATATTTTGTCGGACAAATTTAAGATGATTGTAGAACTAAATCGCATCTTGATTTATTTTAATGAGTCAAAGGTAGTTGTTCATTTTCAATTCAAGTAATTCTAAAGACTTTGATAATTTTGAATAATATCTTTTTTTTGTTCTTTTTTAAGAATAACTACTATTTTAAGAAGTTTAAATGCTTTTTAACGAGGCTGTAATTTTCAATTTCAACTTCAATCTCAAAATTTCCGCCGAAGGTGCTTGAAAATTTAAAATTGAAAATTAAATTTTACTTCGCAACCTCTCTTAAAATAGTTGGTCTTTGTGGTAAACAATTTCTAGAAATTAATGATAAAAATGCAGCGTTTAATTATTGCCCTTATTTTTTTGCTTTCGAGTACAGCATGGCTTTTTGGACAAGAGTGGATGGGGAGAGAAGATTGGCCAGCTGATTTTCCTAGACCAGAACAAACCGAAAAAAGTTTATTCTATATTCAAAGAAATTTGAATAAACACACGATTATTTATGATTTAAACCTTCAAGAAGATGGACAGTTGGATAAATCAGAACCAATAGATAATTATTGGCGACAATATGCGAGTACAGGAAATCGAAGAGAATTGAGTTGGTTAGAATCTTGGTTGGCTTATGGCTATCGAGTGAAAAACAGAAAAGAAGATGCGTTCCAAATTAAATTAAGGGCACATAAAGAACGATTTATTGAACTCCGAAAAGAAGGGGATAGATGGAGAGCAGTTATTACTATTAATGGAGAAGATAGCTACTTGACACATATTTATGCCTATGCCGACGAATCTGGTATTCTGCCTGATGTGAAACATGTAGATTTGTTCGGTATTAATATAAAATCAGGGAGGGAAGTGAAAGAACGAATTTATGATTAAATAGTGTACGAAGTTTTTATTTTGACGCTGATTTTGCTGTTTGAAGTTATGATGAGTTATATTTTCTTACGAAAATTTATGTTTTAAGCCATCAAAACAGAAAGAATCATAAAAACCAGCGAAATCAGCGTCAAAAAATCAATCATTTTCAAAACTACGTACAGTGCTAATTAGAGTCTGTCCGTAAACTTGTGCTTTGAGCGTCTAACGTAATCGCCAAATTTATTTGGCTGATTCAAAATATTGACTGTTAATCATTTATGAATCTACCAAATAAATTTGGTGGTTATGGGCGGAACAAAATCGACTTTACGGACAGACTCTAATTAAATTCAGTCAATTTGTGCAATTGCCTCAAAAGGAGCATTGGTCACTTTTGCCAAATCTTCGGGGGCTAACCCTACTAAAACGCCTCTTTGTCCAGCATTGACATAAATCATTGCATGATTCAGCATGGAAGCGTCCAAAAAAACAGGAAATTTCTTTTTCATGCCCATCGGAGAACAACCTCCACGAATATATCCAGTCAAGGGTAATAATTCTTTTTGAGGAATTAAGGCCATTTTTTTATTGCCTGATACTTTAGACAATGCTTTGAAATTAAGCGTACTATCTTTAGGGACAACGGCTACTAAATAACCCGTTTTATTGCCCTTGCCGACTAATGTTTTGTACAATAAATTAACATCAAAATCGACGAATGCTTGCATCTTTTCAGGGGTGAAATTAGCAGCATCATATTCGTAAGTGGAGACTTTGTAGTTGACCTTTTTTTGGTCTAAAAGTCTAAGGACATTCGTTTTTTTCATGGTGATATATTCTACTATTTTAGCATTCGGTTTATAAGTACAGAAAAATTTTGTACCCTTCTAGCCTTCAATTCCTCCATGCTTCAATCTTTACCCTCAATCCAAATCAAGCTTCAAATCTACCGCATAAGAATTCGGTTCATTTTCTATTTTTAATTCATAATGCTCAGGATAAAGGATATTTAATCGACGGCGAACATTGACTAAACCAATTCCACCACTTCGAGGATGTTCAGGTAGCGGCACAGAATCAGGTTTACTGTTTTCAATTCGCAATCTCACCATTTGCTGATTAACATCTAATCGAATATCTACATATCCTTGATTGATGTGGTGATTTAAGCCATGTTTAAAACTATTTTCTAAAAAAGGAATAAACATTAGTGGTGCGATGGTCTGATTGGTTACTTCCCCATAGACATCGAAGTTAATTTCTACTTCTTTTCCTTGTCTTAATGCTTCTAAATCTAGATAATTTTGAATGTAATTTACTTCTTTGGATAAAGGCACTCGTTTTTCATTGCATTCATAAAGCATATATCGCATCATTTCAGATAATTTGATGACTATTTCTGGTGCTTTGTCCGATTTTTTAAGCGTGAGTGCATATAAGTTATTCAAAGTATTAAATAAGAAATGCGGATTAATTTGAGATTTTAAAAACCGCAATTCAGATTGCATGGTTTGGGTCTGCAAATCTGTTCTTTCTCGTTGATGTTTGACCCAATCAGAGACGATTTTGACAATAGTGGAAGCACCAACAATCGTCATATTAATTAGAAAAAAAGTATGCTGATTGGCGGCTAAATAATTTTGATCTTCAGGAAAAGCTGAGTATTTAAAAAAGAATAAAATATTACTTAAAGGAGTAATAATGATGACGGAAAGTATTAATAAACAGCAATAAGTGAAAAAACGGTCTTTTGTTAAATAATTGGCAATTAGATAATAGTAATTATAGTAAATCAATCCGCCAATGATAAGTGTACGCAATATGGCATTGGTGAAATGAAAGAAAAAATGATGGGTAAAACCTTCAAAGGAAAATAGAATAAGAAAGCCTAGTATCCAAAAAATACTATGGTAAACCACTCTTTTGGCAAAAAAGTCATATAGTCTATTTCTAATATTTTCTTTTCTTGAGTTAGGCATTTGATTCAATTAAATTTTGATGGGACAGCTATTTAAAATTTAACCCAAAGAAAAGCATTCTATTCCAATTGTAACAAGAAGATAGATTAAAATGAGTGACTTTTAGACGAATATTTACAAGACGAATAGTATTCGGGACACTAATTACGGAACAACCAGCAACCAACAAATCAATGTTCACTTAAATTACTCCTCCAATTTCATTAATAACTTGATCTGTCCTAAATGATAAAGACTATGATTGACAATGCCCGTTAATAAAAAGAAAAAATTATAGGACCGCCCTGGTACGCCTTCTAGCAAAACGGAGTCTTCTGTATATTTTAATTTATCCATTAATTGATCATGGATTTCTTGCAATCGTTTTTTGGCTGCTGTCCAATCTTCAAGTGTAGGATTATCAATTCTAGTAAAATTAATAGAGCCCACTACATCAAAATCTGGATCCCCTTCGAGTTTTTTGATAATGAATAATTTCCAAGAGGCGATATGATTAACTAACTCGATAATATTATGACTGTTATTGATTCTTTTTCCAATAATGGTAGGCTCAATAATTTTGATTGTTTCTAATACCGCAGGCCCGTGCCATGCTGGACCATTATAACAACTTTTTATTAAGGAACGGATACGTCTAACTTCTGAGTACATGACTAAATTATTTAGAGTTCTTACATTTTCTATGAAGTAGTAAAAATTGATGAATTTATTTTATTCAATTGGTAAAACATCAATAAAATGATTGTAAATTAAGCAGAGAATACTATCTCCTTAATACCTATTAAGGCAAAGTGGCAGAAATAATCAACCATTTATACCGCCTTTTTCCCTTCTAAGAAACTCAAAAAACGCGTCCATAATCTATTATGCAAGCATTTTTTGAATTCCTTAGAAGAAAAATTGACTGGTCTAACTGGCTAATTATTTTCTCCACTTTACCTAAAAGGTTGTCTTTTCTTTCCAATTTTATTGATACCAAATTGTGGTAATAATGTTACTAATTGACGTCCAATATAGGGATGATTTCCGAATCTAACAAATTTATTAGGATTTGCTAGTAAGTGTCAAATTGTTAAAAAAAAGAATCGAATTATTGTCACAAATAAATTTAGTTTCAAACTAAAAAAGATTTGGATATTTTTTTTAAATCAAAGTGCAGATATATAAATATGTAAGTTTTGGATTTATAAATAACTAAAAATATTTATTTACGTGCTATAGGAATTAATTTAATGTAATTGATTATCAATCAATTGAATCTAAAATATTAACCTGTCACAAAGTGTATTGTTGGAAATAACTTTAAACCCAAAAATTAACGACTTTTAAACCAAGGAATATTAATTTATTTCGGCTTGTAATTTTAGTATGCTTAAGATATACAAAATGCCAAAAGACGAAACCTTGATTATCAGCACTAAACAATTTAGTAATTTCGATTATCCATCTATTTTAAAAGAATTTTGACTTATAATCATTGTTAGTCAAACTTCTCAGTAATCTACAATCACAACTTTAACTCTTCTTTCACTGCTTATTACATGGATGTGACCGCTAAACTGGTTGATTGAAATTTGGGGTTTTATTCCCTAAAAAATCAAATTCCTTTTGATTCCTAACCTTTCCTGATAAGCAAAATTGAGTTTTTAGGGGTTTGGCAAAAAATAACCTACGCAACAAATACTACATGTTTTAAAAAATAATTTGTGGGGTTGTATAATTCGTGGGGAATTTCGCTACTAATTTCCCCCACGAATTATCCAACCCCACGAATTTACGTAGGTTCTTTCTTTCGTTTTCCCTTAACTGATACTTTTATAGAATAATAAAGGTAAGCTCAAAAGGTTTCCTTGATAGGTATTCTAATTGAATGCTGCTTTTTGGGTTATTTTAAATGTACCAGAGAATGTTAAATTTTTAAAAAAATGTTTGTGAAAGCTATTGTGAAACACTGTACAACCTTTTTATTATGCTTGTTTTTTCTGAATCAGATACAGGCGCAAAGTGGGGTGATTGATATTGATTATCAAATCGTAGACCCCTCTGCTTGTACTCAATTAGATGGAGCTATTCATATCACCCCGCTTAATGGTATTGCTCCTTTTGAGTATAGTATTAATGGAGGCGCTTCTTTTCAAGCGGATAGTAGTTTTACTAATCTTGGAATAGGCACTTATATTTTATTGGTTAGAGATGCAGAGCGGAAATTTACTTCTTTTATCTTAGCCAAATTAAAAGCAGATGGTTCGCCTAGTATTAGGGGCGTTATTATGGCTAATCCTACTCAATGCAGGGAAGGAGGAACTTTGAAAATATTGACAGAAGGAGGCTTTGGAATGCTGCAATACAGTATTGATAGTGGTCGAACTTTTCAAAATGATTTTATCTTTTCTGATGTTCCAAGTGGCTTATATCATATAATGGTTAGTAACGAAGATGGTTCTTGTCCTTCTGTTTATCCACCTGTCTCTTTTGCGCCTCAATCTCCTGGCGATTTTATTAGTGTTGAAACTATACTGAATCACCCAGCTTGTGATAGTACGAATGGTACTATTAGCGTTAATGTAACTGGAGGAAATGGGGATTATTTATACAGTATTAATAATGGCACAACTTATCAAACGAGTAATGTTTTTAATAATTTAGGCAATGGTACTTATGAAGTATTAATAAGAGATACTATTTCAAATTGCGAAAAAAGTCCGAACCAAATTACGGAGTTAATAGAAGAGGATTGTATGAATTGTGAAGAAATAGTTATTAATTATACCACAAATAATCCAGCCTGCGATACCGCTACTGGAGTAATTAATGTAGCGATTACTGGTGGAAGTGGTAATTATTTATATAGCCTCAATCAAGGTGCAGATTTTCAAGATTCGCCTAATTTTTCAGATTTGTCTGCTGGAAACTACCTGATTAAAGTAAAAGATGTAGCCTATGATTGTGAAAAAGAGGCTACCGAAACCATAAGCTTGATTGCAGATGCCTGCCCCAACTGCGATTCTATTACGATACAATCTTTCTTGACTTTTCCTACTTGTAATAGAATGGATGGACAGATAGAATTGACACTAAACGGAGGGTCAGGAGATTATGATGTTAGTGTGAATGGTGGAGTATTTCAAACGAATCTATTATTGGGAAATTTAGGTGCTGGAAATTATACAATTACGGTTAGAGATAATCAAAGAGACTGTGAAAAAGTTTTCACGACGATTGTTTTAGGGGAAACAGATTGTCCTTGTAATCTTAATCTTTTTACCCAAAAGAGTTATTCTGCCATGGCATCAACTTGTGCTGCTACTGCATCAATTTGTCTAGATTTATCTTTGATGGATATTATGAACTTAGACATTTTGGATAATGGGGCTAGTTATTCAGGTGGTTTGTCTGGATGTGCGATGGATACAATATTGACTTATTTATATTTTACTTTACCTGGACAAGGAGTAGAAGGGCCTTATAGATTAGACCGTTGGGAAGTAAACGATTCCATTTATAGCCTAGAATTTCAAGATATTCATCATTTAGTAGAATTAATGAATAGCCTTGACCCTAAAGCAAATTGGGAAAGAGTTGCTTCTTCTATGACGCTAACAGGTGGGTATGCTGGTAATACCTATGGGGCTTTAGAAGTTACACAATTTGCTACTGATATGATGGGGGTTTTGCAGTCCAATAAAAATTACTTACCTCAAAATTCTCTAATTAATCTAACTGTTGGGCAGCACGAATTAATTTTTAGAGATGCGAATACAAATTGTCGAGATACTATTACAGTTGATGTAACTTGTCCTCCTTGTCCTTCAATTACAATGGTTGGCAATGGTGCTGTTGAAATAGATGTTTGCAATGAAGTAGCAGAATTCTGCTTCACAGGGGCAGATTCGTCGGCTTTAAATAATTTTGCGATTATGGATAATGGAACAGTTTATTCTGGAGGTATAAGTAATTGGCCTGAAGGATTTGAATTAGTATTAGATACAGGCAGACATCAATTAATTTTTGATAATGGAACGGTAGATTGTCGATTTACCTTTGAGGTAGTGGTGACTTGTGAGGTAGCGGCTCCTATTCAAATAGACACCGTTATTTATGTGGGAGATATAGATACTATTTGTTTCTCAACTTACTTAATGAATGATAATATAATTAGTATTCAACCTACTTGTGAAGGCCAAAATCCTTCTGTTGGATTTGAAGTGAATAATTTGAATAATTGTTTGGTTTATGAAGGTTTGGATACTGGAATAGATACTTTATGTTTATCGGTCTGTGAAAATAATAATACTTGTGAGGAGGTGATTATTACCGTTACCGTGATTGACACGATGACGATGGATACGATGGTGGTCGATACGATGACGATGGATACGATGGTGGTCGATACGATGACGATGGATACGATGATGGTTGATACGATGACGATGGATACTATGACAATGGATACGATGATGGTGGATACTATGACA
>JBGCFJ010000011.1:0-4886 GCA_045106885.1 Saprospiraceae bacterium | reverse complement strand
ACCCTATTAAAAGATGTCTTACAAAAAGACAATATCCCAGCTGAATTTTTCCTAGATGAAACAGGATTGGAAAGATGGCAGTATTTAAAAGGGGCAAAGCGAGAAATGCGTAAAAAAGCGAATGGTTTTGAATATTTTTATTCCGAAGGCGCAATGATTTTTCCAGACCCTTTAGCAAAAGCTTCTCGGACAATAATCACAGGGGAAGGTGGCAAATCTCCTTCCCGATTCAAGCATGTGATACACACACAAGATGGGCTTAGGCGACTCACTCCAATCGAGTTAGAGCGATTGAATATGTTTCCTGATAACCATACAAAATTAGCAAAAATAACTGCGGCTAAACAGGCTTTTTTTATGGGCAATGCTTTAGTAATTGGAGTAATAGAAAAAATAGGGCAGACTTTGTATAAGAAAATGAGTATATGAAAAAATAAACACATTGTTAAATCCAGATTAGTGTATAAAAATGAGCATCAAAAAATACAGTTTATTCCTATTATGCTTTTTAGGAGCTTATTATATCGGTTTTGGTCAAGTTACATGAAAAAAGATTTACCTTAAAATTAGCGGATAATGACCCAAAGGAATTAACAGAAGCTATTATTCAAAAAATAACAAGCATTATTGACCATGACACTAGAATCAATGTTATAGTTAATAAAGGAAAGTTGATGGGGAATTTGATTATCAAAGCTACCTACGCACCTTATGAACCACCTGTCATTGTTAAACATACTACTTCAGAAGTATTTAAATTTCAGTTACTAGAACCTAAAATTGGTACTACTATTTTAAGAATTGACACAATTGAAAATAAACGAGTTTTTAACATGTATCAATCGGATAATAAAACGAAGATTTTACATATACCAAATTTTAAAACCGCTACCAGAACTGCAGCAGAAAAAGAAGAAACAGATTTAACCAAAGTCTTAAGACAAGCCTCCTCCTACCCTACTCCTGAATCCTTGCATTTATTAGAATATGTTGATTATAACCCCACAGATTTAACCCTATCTTTTGGAAAATTGAAAGCCAAACCAGAAAGTCAGAATTATGCCCTAACTACGTTTTTAGCTAATCAAGGGAAATTGAGTTTACAACATAAAGACCTTCCTTTAAAGATAAAAAGCTTCCGACTAACAATTTTTGATGAAACAGCGCAGGCGACCTCTCATTGGGTAAAGGTGACCAAAAAAGATAAGTGGTTTGGTCATTTAACCAATCTTACTTATGAAAATAGCATCTACTTTGATAAAATAATCATTGAAAAGGATAAACAAAAGTATTATTTGGGACAGGCTTTTCTATTTAAAATTGGAAAGGATTTCTTAGACAAATAAAAAATTTAAAAATAAATTCCCAAAAGGTGACCTAGTAAATAAAACTCCGTCTTAAAGATGTATTTAAATTTGAAAGGAATCAACTTCTCATAAAGATTTGGTTTTTTGGGGTTTTTTAAGCGTTTTCAATATCAATTGGAAACGCTTTTTTGTTTTACAAGATGACTCAATTTTACTAAATTTACAGGATGAATGAGCGAACCCACAGGGTAAATGTCCTTTGGACATTTAAGCGAGTGAACTGTGAAACAGGTAGGTGGGCGTGCTTAGTAACGAATAAAAAATGATACCATTAGGGGAGATAGTAAGACTAATTCGTCCTAATGACTTAATGACTATTGACTCCAATATCACTTCTCAAATTCTTTTAAATAACTTCTTCGACCATATTTACTACAAATTGGGCATTCCAACGGATTATGGCCTCTGGCAGGACAAAATTCTCTACCAAAAAAGATGATTTGTAAATGAAGCTTTATCCAGGTTTCTTTTGGGAAAAGTCGTTTTAAATCTTTCTCTGTTTTTTCTACATTTTTACCCGTCGTTAGGCCCCAACGCCAAGCTAAGCGGTGAATATGCGTATCTACAGCAAAAGCTGGAATACCAAAGGCTTGCGACATGACCACAGAAGCAGTTTTGTGCCCTACTCCAGGCAAGGCTTCTAATGCTTTAAAATCTTGAGGGACAATGCCATTGTGCTGGTCAATTAAGATGTGGGAAAGGTCGTAAATGGCTTTAGATTTCCTTGGAGAGAGTCCACAAGGACGTATAATTGCTTTTATATCTTCCACTGCCACCTTAGACATATCATAAGGATTATTGGCTAATTGAAATAAGGCAGGCGTCACTTTATTCACTCTTTCATCTGTACATTGAGCAGATAATAAGACAGCTACTAAAAGTGTATAAGGGTCTTGGTGGTCTAACGGAATAGGTGTTTCTGGATAATAACCTTCTAGGATGTCAAGTATTTGGTTTGCCTTTTCTTGTTTGGTCATAATTAGGCCAATTGTTTTTCCAATTCTTCTAAAATAGTATCTTTTTCCCAGTCAGACACGTTACTGGTAATAGGAATTTTAATATCAATCTTTTTTGCCCTACATTGAGCGGTTAAAGCAAAAAAGGGCATGCCATTCTTTTCGGTCTTTTTATTGGTGCGCTGTTCTTCAATGTCCACCATTACCCCTCTTTCTGAGTCATCGTTTAAAGTCGCAATTCTTGCTTTTACAGCTTTCAACGTTTCGTATAAATGGCTCTTCAAATTCTTAATTTTGGTCATAATTAAACCTTCTCGAACATCCTTAAACATGTATTCATTTTTAAGGTTACTCCTTAAAAGCTTAATCATTTTATCAACCGTATCGTATTTTTTTGCGTAAGTTGTTTTCCCAAATTCTTCTCCAAAAATAAATAAGTGAAAATTGAGTTGAGGTGCGAGCAAATTACTATCCTTAGAAAAATGAAAAGACAAATCAAAGTTACTTAGTTTTACTTTTCCTAAGGTATTAATTTTCTCCAATGTCTTTTCTGATAGTTCAAAAAGGTCTAAATTCTCTTTTGGGAAAGCCATAATATAGTAATTGTGAGGTGATTAAATCCCGTTCTGCACACAATAGTACAACAAATTTCTCAATAATCTAATTTTCAAAATAAGGAATAATAACAATTCAATTGATTCCCTAATTTTATTTTTTAACATACAAATTAGTCCTAACATTTAGTTATTTGAGCATCAATATTTTGCAAAAAAGTACTTTCCCCTCTTCAGCGGAAAGCACTTTTTAATTTTAAAATATGTATTAAGGTTGACTAAAAGATATCACAATCACAATTTAATCATCTGTTGGTTGCTAGTAGTGTTCGTCAACCAGCAACCAGCCCCTAATATCGACTTGTTTTAATCACCTTTTTTAATACAGGCAGTTGGTCATCTATCAAAATTCTGATTAGATATATTCCGTCAGCCTCTTTCCATAAATTTATTTGAATAGGATCATGTCTTTGTCCATCCAATTGTTGTTTATACACTGTTGCGCCAATCTCATTAATGACTTCAATACTTGCAGAAGTTTGAATTTTTTCACCCAAATTTACAAAAAAGAAATCACTAGTAGGGCTAGGATAAACAGATAAATCTACTGATGGATTCAGTACTTCAACAATTGGTGTTGTTAGATTGGGATTAGCAACAAGCTGACTACTTCCAGAATTTGCTGGCAATGAACAATTATTCATAAATCGAATTTCGCCTAACCCAACATAAAAACTATCGTCAATCGCATCTAAAATTCTTAATCGAATATACCTTGCACTCCTTCTTGGAAAATTAAAGGCTTGAAGCAATTCTCGTTCTCCTCTACCAGTCGTCTCTACTGCTGTATGGGAAGTTGTTGAACTATAATTATTTCCATTTTCTGAAGTAGAAATTTGGAAGTTCTTTACTCCTCTATGTTTCAACACCATCCAAGTATGATAAGAATAATTCCACAAAGCAACACCATCAACATTCTGTACGTCACCTAAGTCAAAGCGTAGCACTACATCCGCACCATTATTTAACCAAACCCCATCATATAAATTACCTCCACCATGTTGTGCCGTCAGATCATCTGATGCGGTTAATCCTAATCCGTTAATAATATTACTAACAGTTCCACCTATTGTTCCACCATTTTCTATAGTTACAGAAACGGGCTGGATTAAACAAGAACCAACAGAAGGAGGCAGATTACTAGCACCTCCCCCATTATCACTAGTAGGGTTATAATTAATTACAATATTATTAGAGGCTAAATTACCTTGTATATCACTATCAAAAGCGACATTAGCTGGAACAGACACCATAATATCACCCGCAGAAATCGGGTCTAACATTACTGTAAAAAGTGTACCATTCATTTCGGTAAAATTATACCAATTCGCATTAGAAATAGCTAAATTATAACCGCTCAGACTAACCACAGGTTCACTAAAATTAATCGTTACCTGAAAATCATCTGTCACAGTTGTACTTGCCACACTTATTACTACAGCTGGGGGACCTACATTATCACTAGGTGCTGCTGCTTGAGTAATGACAACATTAAAAGAACAAGTTTTTATATTCCCACATTCATCCATTGCTTCGTATGAAACAGCAGTAGTTCCTACGTTAAAGTTACTACCACTAGTTGGACCTGCTATTTGGTCAAGGTCTATATTACTAGCTGTATTACCATTTTCACCGCTACAAGCAATTTCTAAAATATATTTTTTGTAAATAAAATCAGTCGTTAATTCCCATTCCCCATTCCAGAAATTAATAACTGCATAATCATCATTAGCATCATTATTAATATTAGCAGGGAAATTAAGATAGTCTGGCGTAGCACCATCTGTCCATCGCCACTCCCCTTCTGTATCCGCATCATTTAAACCAATAATACAAAGGTCTGAGCCGATATTTTGTCGAAGGAATTCATTTTCTGCCGCACTAGAAATTTTTGCTATAGTACCTCCTTCATTAGCTGCAGCAGTCAATGCTAATGGGAAACTTAAGGA
>JBGCFJ010001099.1:0-5009 GCA_045106885.1 Saprospiraceae bacterium | reverse complement strand
TGTATTTTTTATTCTATGTAGGAGACGCTTGGAGGTCTTGAAGACGCTCCAAGGTCTGTCCAATATTTTGATATTTTTTAGCTATTTAAAAAATATTTTGACTTGATTTAAAATTATTTCACTCTTTTTTCAATAAAAATGAATTTTTATAAATTTTAATTTAAATCAAAAAACAAGATTATTATTTTAATAAAATAAATAAATTCAAAATTAAATTTTACATACCTTTTCTAAAACTAATTTTACTCTACAAAAATAAACAAATTTTCCATTCTCAGCAAAAAAAATAATTTTAGCGGAATTTCCGCTAATTGAATACTTTACATATATTGCAGACATATTTATTTACAACGTAAAAATCTTTGCTGATGGATACTTTAACATTGACTACTTTTCCAAAAATAAAAGACCTAGAAATTACGGGTGCTTATAAAGCCAGTTATGAAACGATATTAACTGCGGAAGCCTTGGAATTTTTAAAAGGCTTGCACTTACAATTTAATGCCCAAAGAAAAGCATTACTTACTAAAAGAGCTGAAAGACAGACCGCATTAGATGATGGTCAAATGCCTGATTTTCTACCCGAAACTAAACATATCCGAGAGAGTGATTGGGAAGTAGCGCCGCTGCCTGCCGATTTAATGGATAGAAGAGTGGAAATTACAGGGCCCGTCGATAGAAAAATGGTCATCAATGCCTAGAATTCTGGCGCCAAGATGTTTATGGCAGATTTTGAGGATAGTAATACGCCCAATTGGGCCAATAATATTGGTGGACAAATCAATTTACGGGATGCTATTAATGGAACGATTGATTTTACCAATCCCAAAAATGGGAAACATTATCAATTGAATGAAGAAACGGCTACGCTTTTAGTTCGCCCTAGAGGTTGGCATTTAGAAGAAAAACATATCCAAGTGAATGGCGAAAATATGAGTGGTGGATTTGTAGATTTTGGTTTGTATGTATTTCATAATGCTAAAAATTTAATGGCAAAAGGAAGTGGTCCTTATTTCTATTTACCAAAAATGGAAAGTCATTTGGAAGCCCGTTTATGGAATGATGTGTTTGTTTATGCGCAAGATAAATTAGGCATTCCACAGAAAACGATTAAAGCAACCGTTTTAATAGAAACGATTTTAGCTAGTTTTGAATTACATGAAATTTTATGGGAATTAAAAGACCACTCCGCTGGGCTGAATTGTGGTCGCTGGGATTATATCTTTTCTTTTATCAAAAAATTCCGAAATCTTGACGGTTTTACGATGCCTGACCGTGGAAAGATAACCATGAGTACGCATTTTATGCGTTCCTATTCTCAGTTGGTGATTCAAACTTGTCACAAAAGAAATGTCCATGCTATGGGTGGAATGGCAGCACAAATTCCGATTAAAAATAATCCCGAAGCCAACGAGGCAGCCATGCAAAAAGTCCGCAATGATAAATTGACGGAAGTTAAAAACGGACATGATGGTACTTGGGTCGCCCACCCTGCTTTGGTAAAAACAGCCATGGATATTTTTAATGAACACATGCCCACACAAAACCAAATTAACAATAAACGCGCTGATGTAAATGTTACGGCAGCGGACTTAGTCAAAGCACCTGAAGGAACAGTTACAGAAGCAGGGCTTCGCAAGAATATCAACGTCGGTATTTTATACATCGAAAGTTGGTTAAGAGGAAACGGTGCGGCTGCCATTTATAACTTAATGGAAGATGCCGCTACTGCTGAAATTTCTCGAACACAGGTTTGGCAATGGATACATAATGGGGCAAAACTGGAAGATAATCGCCTGATTACTTATGATTTATACCGCCAACTTTTACCTTCTGAATTAGATAACATAAAAGAATACGTAGGGGCAGAACGCTTCGACAATGGCAAATTTTCAGAAGCTACTTTGCTTTTTGATAAATTGGTGAAGGATAAAGCATTTGTAGAATTTTTGACTTTGCCTGCGTATGATTTAATATAAGAAGTCAGACCATCAATTAAAATTGATTGTCAGAGGTCAGACCATTTTACTGTCAGATGCCAGATAATACGAGTATTCAAAATAACTTTTTAGCGTGGTGTTACACGCTGAAAGACTAGAAAAATAATATCTGAAATTTATTCATCAACCTTTAAAATTGAACATCATGAAAAATTCAAAAATCACAGAAATAGACGCAAGTACACCTGAATATATTGGTTTCTTGCCAGATGAAGATTAATTTAAAACTGGTAGCGCAGACTTCAGTCTGTTCTGGATACAGGTCTTTAGACCTGTTATTGTCCATGTATTATGCATGTATTATGCATGCTAACCTAAAGGTCAGCGTACCGAACAGACTAAAGTCTGTGCTACCAGTTTTTTTAGCCTAAAAACATTTCAAATCACAGAATTTGACAGTATCCCTATCCTGTTAATCATGGATAATCTTGTCATCCTGTAAAAAAAATATAACTTATGACAACTTATAAATCTGCAATCGAAAAAGTACGTACTTTAAAAGCAAAACATGGAAATACTTGGGCGGCAATCAGCCCAGAAAATGCCGCAAGAATGGCGATACAAAACCATTTTAAAACAGGTTTAGATATTGCTAAATATACTGCGGCTATTATGCGAAAAGACATGGCAGCGTATGATGCAAATTCCGCTAATTATACCCAATCTTTAGGGTGCTGGCATGGATTTGTGGCACAACAAAAAATGATTGCGGTGAAAAAACATCACGGCACTACTGCTAAGCGGTATTTGTACCTTTCTGGTTGGATGGTGGCTGCTTTGCGCTCTGAATTTGGGCCTTTGCCTGACCAATCTATGCACGAAAAAACGGCTGTTCCTAAACTAATTGAAGAATTATACACCTTTTTGCGACAAGCAGATGCAATTGAATTGAACGATTTATTCCGTCGCTTAGATGCAGGAGAGGACGTACAAGCAGAAATAGATAATTTTGAATCCCATGTAGTGCCGATTATTGCAGATATTGATGCAGGTTTTGGGAACGAAGAAGCGACTTATTTATTAGCTAAAAAGATGATTGAAGCAGGGGCTTGTGCCTTGCAAATAGAAAATCAAGTGTCTGATGCGAAACAATGTGGTCATCAAGATGGCAAAGTAACGGTGCCACATGAAGATTTTATTGCTAAGTTGAACGCTCTACGGTATGCCTTTTTAGAATTAGGGGTAGAAGAAGGTGTGATTGTCGCTCGGACAGATTCAGAAGGTGCTGGTTTGACCCAAAAATTACCCGTTTCTAAAGAACCAGGTGATTTAGCGTCTAAATACTTGGCTTTTGTAGAAGCAGAAGAAGTCTCTATTTATGAGGCGGAAGAGAATGATGTTTTATTAAAAAGAGAGGGTAAATTAGTTCGTCCTGTTCGACTGCCAAATGGTTTGTATAAATTTAGAGAAGGAACGAATATTGACCGTGTGGTTTTGGATTGTGTAACGAGCTTACAAAATGGGGCAGATTTATTGTGGATTGAGACGCCAACCCCACATATTGGGCAAATTGCGCAAATGGTAAATCGGGTGAAGCAACAAGTGCCAAATGCTAAATTGGTGTACAATAATTCTCCTTCTTTTAATTGGACGATTAACTTCCGTCAACAAGCGTATGATGCGATGTTAGCAGCAGGAGAAGATGTTTCTAGTTATCAACGGGCAGCTTTAATGGATGCAAAATACGACGGTAGCCCATTATCCAATCGGGCAGATGAAATGATTCGTACCTTCCAAGTAGATGCGGCTAGGGATGCTGGGGTGTTCCATCATTTAATCACTTTACCGACTTATCATACGACTGCCTTACAGATGAATAATTTAACAGAAGGTTATTTCGGAGAAATGGGGATGTTGGCTTATGTGAAAGGAATCCAACGCCAAGAAATACGTAAAGGCGTCGCTTGTGTCAAGCATCAACGCATGTCTGGTTCGGACTTAGGTGATGACCATAAGACTTTCTTTGCAGGTGATAAAGCTTTGAAAGCAGGTGGTGAAAAGAATACGAGTAATCAATTTGAATCAGTATTACAAGAGGCATAATTGCCCTACTCTACTAAAATATTCTCCACTCATTGAATTTGATAGATGGTTGGGCATTTTTGGAACTTTGCCCAACCGTTCTTTAATAATTTTCAATTTTAAATTTTCAGGTAACAATTTTCAAAAGGGGCTTCTACTGATATATCCGTCCTTTTTGAAAATTGAAAATTATAAATTGAAAATTGAAAATTACCAAGTCATGCGCATCAATCAATTAGTCCAAAAACATCAGCAATATTTAATCCAAAAAGCCAATCAAATTGCGACGAACCAAATAGAGGCAGAAGACCTGGTGCAAGATGCTATTTTACGGATTATCGAACAACAGGATAAATTTGATGCCACTCGGAGTTTCAAGGCTTGGAGTGTACAATTGATGCGTAATTTGTACATTAATCAATACAATCGGCGAAAACGGTATCGAGTCTATGCCAAATTACCCGAAGAAATGACACCTTTTTTATCGGAGTCACAAAATGAAGGGGAAGAGAATTTATATATAGAATTTTTGCAGCAATCTATCAAAAAGTTGAAAAAGCCTCATCGAAAGGCTTTTCAACTCTTTTTTGAAGGCTACAACCAAAAGGAAATTGCGGCTCGTTTTAAGCTTCCTGTCGGTACCGTGAAGTACCATATTTTCATGGCTAAAAAGGAGTTGCAGCGAATTATCAAAAATGATTTTAAACTCGCTGCGTAGTTTGTCCTATTTTCTACGCTAATACCGACTTGGTAACCCTATACCTTTCAAAATCTTACCACATACATTCCATCTAATTTTTATAATTATTCCCGCCTTTTAAGTTTTATTTTAACTATTTTACCCTTTTAGTGACGACGCAGGAATAAATTGAGCCACATTACTTGTTCTTATTTCCTTCTAAGAAATCTTGAAAAAGCCTTATGTAGCAAAGGCTATATGCGGTTTTTAAAGAATCCTTAGAAGAAAAAATAACTGCGTACTCTGGC
>JBGCFJ010001098.1:0-5603 GCA_045106885.1 Saprospiraceae bacterium | reverse complement strand
TTAGGTACTAATACTCGCCAGAGGCGAGCTAATATAGGTTGCGGACTGCAAGTCCTCACCAGCATGATTCGAAAATTAATAGAACCAATCACCCCTGCCTCTCTAGTAGGAAATAAACTATACTCGTCAAAAAAACTCCGTGAACTCCATGTTCTCCGTCTCTCTGTGGTGAAAAATAAGTTACCCTCGTCAAAAAAATCATAAGCTCCTGTGACACAAACCTACAAAAGCTCGTCTAAATTGCAAATCAGTAATACGTCAAAAAAATTGGGGCTTTACGATTAGCTGTCAATTTCGCCCCTCTCTAGTAGGAAATAAACTATACTCGTCAAAAAAACTCCGTGAACTCCGTCTCTCTGTGGTGAAAAATAAGCTACCCTCGTCAAAAAAATCATAAGCTCCTGTGACACCAACCTAAAAAAGCTCGTCTAAATTGAAAATCATTTGACTTCTTCCCAAAAAATGAATAACCTGCTTTCTTTTTAAAAAAGACTGAAAATAATTTGAACAACGATAATCCGTGGAGAATTAAGGGATTTGGCAAAAGATAACCTACGCAACAAGACTATATGTTTTAAAAAAATAATTCGTGGGGCTGGATAATTCGTGGGGGAACTTCGTTACTAATTTTCCCCACGAATTATCCAGCTCCACCAATTTACGTAGGTTATTTCTTTCATTTTCCCTAAACACAAACTTTTATCTTCTTTTAATCTGTTACTTAACAACAAATAAACTCATGACTAAGCAATTTCTTGCGATTCTTCTTTTTTGTTGCGCTCCTTTTTTATTAATCAATACCCTATATAGCCAAGAACCAACCTATTTTGGTGGAGAAGCTGGTAAAAAATTGGATTGGACCTTGTTTTACTTGAATTCGCATTATGTAGATTCTACGGATGTAGACCGATTAGCGGAATTAGCGGTAATTCGAATGATTCAAGAATTAGACCCTTTTTCTAGGTATCAATCTAAAAAACAATTAGATGATCAACGAAAAGCGGATGAAGGCTATAAGAATGATGGAATTGGTATTCGATATTATATCATCAAGGATACGGCGACGATTACCTATATTGATGAAACTGGACCAGGGGTAAAGGCGGGACTTCGTAAAGGAGATAAAATATTGTCCTTGAATAAAGTGAATACTATTGGGCAGAATTATGACCATCTTAAACAAATGATTATTGCAGACCGAGGAACAGTGCTTAATTTTAAAATTAAAAGAGCCAACGAAATTTTAACTATTCCAGTAACGAGCATAAGTTTATTTGCGGCTAGTTTGGACGCAGCTTATCCAATTAAAAATAACATTGGTTACATTCGTTTGAATCGTTTTACCATGAAGACGATTGGGGAAGTACAAACGGCATTGAAAGATTTGAAAAGCCAAGGAATGGAACACCTAATCCTTGATTTGCGAGATAATCGAGGCGGGGTTGTTACAGGGGCAACTAATTTGGCGGATGAATTTTTACCCGCTGATAAATTAATTATGTCCTCTGAGGGAAAAGGTTTGCCTAAATCAGAAGTATTGGCGACGGCGGACGGTTTATTTGAAAAAGGGAAATTGGTTATTTTGACAAATGGAGCGACTGCTTCTGCTAGTGAAATTTTTACGGGTGCTATGCAAGAATGGGATAGGGCATTGGTCATTGGAGAAATGACCTATGGAAAAGGTTTAATTCAGCAATCCTATTTATTAGGGGATAGTTCAGCCGTTCGTTTAACAATTGGTCGTTATTTCACGCCAACGGGAAGAATGCTCCAACGCCCCTACCAATTTGATACAACTAAGGACTGGATTTTTCAAAATATTTCGGGGGTGATACATTATAAAGATTTTACAAAAGCACTAGTCGCACATCCTGACAATAAATGGAAATCAATGAGCGGTCGAGCTTTGTTGAAGGGACAAGGAGGTATTATTCCAGATATTTATTTGCCAAAATTAGCAGAGCATAAACCTCAATTGAAACAGTTGAATGATTTAGGGATACTCTATAAATATGTGACCTATCATGTAGATAAATTTCGCCCTTATTATTTATTTCATTATAAAAATGGCAATGAATTCCGATTAGATAAGTCGGTAGATAAAGGAATTTATACGACTTTTCCTACCTTTTTAATGGAAAATATGGCGAACAAAGCCCTAGCTGCTTCCATTAACCAACAAGGAATTTCTGAAGATGTAATGCTACGAATAAAAGCTTGGATAGCGCCTCAAATTTGGGAAGTCGGGTCTTATTTTGCGGTTAATAATGAGGAAGATGCAGTCGTTCAACGAGCTATAGAGGCTATACAAGATAAGACTTTTCAAGAGCTGGGGATAAAGTTTTAATGGTTGCTGTTTGCAGGTTGCTAGTTACCGTAGAACAACTAGCAACTTTAAAATTAGCTGACCTAAAACATAATTTTCGACGACGCAGTCATCGGACGATTAAAATCTCATTTCACAGTTTACTCCGATTCATCGGAGGGATTTGTCAAAGAACCATAATTAATAAAACTCCCTTGACGAAGTCATTTGAGTGGTGGAGTAAATATCAACTATTCTTTTTGGATGATGTCTCGAAAAGATAAGAAAGAATTTCAAAAGATTAATCTGCGAGGTACAAAATCGGTAAGGAAATTCTACGAATGATTTTTTCCCACGGATTTGGATAAGTTATTTTGTCTATTAAAGGCCTATTAATGACCAATGACTTAATCAGGCTGACCGCTAATGGTGTTTGTATCGTACGTAACCGCCAAATTTATTTGGCTGGTTCTATGTAATACACTGACCATCAATTCGTGTACAACTTACCAAATAAATTTGGTGGTTACGAAACGCATTAACGGTCAGCCTGTTAATGACTACGGACTATTCCTGCGCATCAATAGCCGCAATTCCCACCATATCTACAATCTGTCGTACGGTCGCACCCATCTGTAAAATATGGACAGATTTATTTAATCCTAATAAAACAGGACCGATTAAATCCATATCCGCCGCTGTTTTTAATAAATTATAGGCAATATTGGCGGAAGATAAATTAGGGAAAATTAGAACATTGGCTCTGTGTCCAGCTAACTTAGAAAACGGATAAAGCTTTTCTAAACCTTCTTTATTTAAAGCCAAATGTGCTTGCATTTCACCATCTACCAACCAATCAGGATGTTTTTCTTGCAAAATTTTAGTTGCTTGGCGCATTAAGACGGCAGATTCTCCATTCGGTACAGAACCAAAATTAGAATAGGTCACAAAAGCAATTTTAGGTTCAATGTTAAATCCTCTTACTTTCTCAGCAACTAATTCCGCAATATTGGCAATGTCATTGGCGTCTAAGTGATGGTTAACGGTGGTATCTGCTAAAAATAATGGACCAGATTTGGTGGTCAATATATGCATACTAGCGACCTTACTAACATTAGGTTTTGAGCCAACTACTTGTAAAGCTGGTTTTACCATAAACGGATACCGTTTGGATAAACCGCCAATGACAGCATCTGCATCACCCATTTCTACCATCATTGGTGCATAATATCTTCTGGAAGTAATTAAATGCTCTGCTTCCTTAATCGTTACCCCTTTTCTGCTTCGTTTGTCATATAAACTTTGCTTGTATTGACTTAAATTCTTCTTTTCTATTTCATTAATAGGTCGCTTTGGATTGATGATTGGAACATCTGGTAAAATAAGGTCTTGTTCTGCTATGATTTGTTCAATTCGTTCTCTATTACCCAATAAAATCGGCAAAGCAATTTTTTCTTCTAATACGATTTGTGCAGCTTTTAAAACAGATAATTCTTCTCCGTCTGTGAAAACGACTCTTTTAACATCTTGTTTGGCCTTCGTTTCTATAATTTTGGATAAGGTATTATCGTTACCTAATCGTTTGGCTAATTCTAATTTATAGGCTTCCCAGTCTTTGATTGGATATTTGGCAATACCTGTATCCATAGCGGCTTTTGCCACTGCTGGTGCAACGGTGGTAATTAATCTAGGGTCAACTGGCTTAGGAATGATGTAATCCTTGCCAAATTTTAAATTAGTCGTATTATAAGCCATGTTCACAATATCTGGAACTGGTTTTTTTGCTAATTCAGCCAAAGCGTATACCGCAGCTATTTTCATAGCTTCATTAATTTCAGAAGCTCTTACATCTAAAGCACCTCTAAAAATAAATGGAAAACCTAATACATTATTTACTTGATTTGGATAATCAGAACGACCTGTTGCCATAATACAATCTGGTCGAGTCGCTTTTGCCAAGTCATAGCTAATTTCAGGTGTTGGATTTGCCATGGCAAAAATAATAGGTTTTTTCCCCATTCCTTCGACCATTTCTGCACTTAATACATTCCCTCTCGACAAGCCAATAAAAACGTCTGCATCGTTTAAAATGTCGCTTAAAGAAGTACTAGCAGGAACCGTGTTATTAATGAATTCTGGCTTTTTTCCATTCAAATTATCTCTGTCTCCATGTATTAAGCCCTTGCTGTCATACATGAAAATATTCTCTTTTTTTGCGCCCAAAGAAACATAAATTCGGGTACAAGAAATAGCAGAAGCACCAGCACCATTGACAATTATTTTAACTTTGTCAATGTCTTTACCAACAATTTCTAAAGCATTCAATAGGGCAGCACCACTAATAATTGCTGTACCGTGTTGGTCATCGTGCATGACAGGAATATTCAACTCCTTTTTTAAACGTTCTTCAATTTCAAAACAAGCTGGTGCAGAAATATCCTCTAAATTGACACCACCAAAAGTGGGTTCTAATATCTTTACCGTTCTAATAAATTCATCTACATTTTTAGTATTCAATTCCAAATCAAAACAGTCAATATCTGCATAAATTTTAAATAATAGTCCCTTTCCTTCCATTACTGGTTTGCTCGCTTCTGGACCAATATCACCTAAACCTAATACAGCTGTGCCATTACTAATCACTGCCACTAAATTTCCTTTAGCCGTATATTTGTAAACATCATTAACATTGTCATGAATGGCTAGACAAGGGTCTGCTACACCTGGAGAATAGGCGAGTGACAAATCTCTTTGATTGGCAGTTGCTTTGGTTGGTATTACTTCTATTTTACCTGGTCTACCTTCGTAGTGATAGGCTAATGCTTCTTCTTTTAAGGATTTTTTACTCATGATAATTCAGCTTATACCCCTTTAATTTTTTAGTCGGATAGGGGAAATATTTATTATAAAAAAGTGCGAAAGTAGTATATTTTTTTTGATTAATCATAGACTTTTGTAAAATGATAGGCTAAGTAACTTTTTAGAAATATAAACAAGAAAGTATCAATTGTTGCTTACCTTTACATTAGACTTGTTACCCTTTAATAAATACCTCTCTGAAAACATCTTAGCACCCCATCCACTTTGGCGGTTCAGAAGCTTACACTTCTTCATGCTATTTTTTCTCAAAAAATGAGTCCGTAGCATAGGCTGTGCACTAATTTTTTGAAAAAAAAACTATCGAAAAATTCGACTACCCGTTTAAAGTTGATGCCGCTGCAAGAAGTCAAAAATCGAAAATTTTCAAAATAATATTCTATTGACAAAAAATATCTTAATGAAATATGTGCAATTTTAG
>JBGCFJ010001097.1:0-2103 GCA_045106885.1 Saprospiraceae bacterium | reverse complement strand
AATAAAGATTCCCCGAATCTTCCTTTCTTAGCTCATGTTAAAAAATATTTCCGTAGCGGGGCTATGCAAAGATTTTTTGCCTCGTCTAGTGAAAAAATAGCCTAAATCAAAAGTGACGATTATTTAATAGTAGGTACTTATTACAGACAGAGAAGTATTAGAAGAAATTAAGATGTAACCCTAATTAACTTATCATAGGCCGCAAAATCTCCTCTATATAAACCCCATCTCGCATCGTCACCCCATCGGGATTGGTAATACACTCATCGCATTCATCTTCCATAATAATCCAACCTTCGTAGTTAGAATCAATTAAATCTTGAGTGATGCCCACAAAATCTAAATTACCTTTCCCCGTTTCTGCCCAACGACCATCTTTATACATATCTTTATAATGCACTAGATTAATAAGCGAACGATATTCTCGCATAATGACATTCGGATTCATGCCTCCTTTCGCAATATGCCCCACATCAGGGCAATAGCCAATTACTCGATTATCCAAGCCATTCAATAAAATCTTATAATCTTCTTCCGTTCGATAAACGGAACCCGCAGGGGAATTAGGATGGTAAGAACAAGTGATGCCCATGTCATGCGCCCTTTCCGCAATAGCATTTACACAAGACAATAAATTTTGCTGTCGTTCTTTTAAATTGGACCTGTCTGCTTGTGGCATTTGCACAGGCAATAAAATTGTATCTGGAAAATAGCTTAAAAAATTAATCCATTTATTGGTTCGTTCTCTTTCTTCAGCTGTTTCTTTTGGATGTAACCAATCTTCTACTACGCATAAAACGGCTAAATCTAAGCCCCATTTATCCAAAGCCGCTTTCATTCTTAATGGATCTTCCAAATGCTGCATAAAACTCGTTTCAGGTTCGATACCCGTAAAGCCTGCTTTGGCGCAGACTTCCATAATATGCTCTAATTTACCTTTGTATTGTTCGCCTGGCATTTGCCAGGTATAGGTTTCGCAGGCTAATTTAATCACAGGATAACAGGATTTAAAAGGATTAACAAGATAAGATTTGAAGTATGTTCTATTTTCACAAGTAATAATATTTAGGCAAAGTGGCAGAAATAATCAACCATTTATACCGCCTTTTCCCCTTCTAAGAAACTCAAAAAATGCGTCCATAATCCATTATGCAAGCATTTTTTGAATTCCTTAGAAGAAAAATTGACTGGTCTAACTGGCTAATTATTTTCTCCACTTTGCCTTAAAACCGATGATAAGATATTATTCGATAAACGGAGGAAGGATTACTCATCCTGTTAATCCAGAATAATCTTGTCATCTTGTAGCAAAAACGCCAAAGTCACCCGATTAAACCGCTCCAAGTCCTCCCAATGATGCACATGCCCGCCCGTTGGGAAATTGACCAATTTAGAACCAGCAATTTTTTCATGCAAAATAGCTGAAAATGGAGGTGGCGTAAAAATATCCATCTGTCCAATAGTGATGAGAGTTGGTACTTTTATTTGATGCAATCTATCTACTGAATCATGGTGAATACAAGCATCTAATTGCCCTTCAAAACCATTTTGAGTTTGTGGCGTCTCATTCGCAGCCGCTTCTTTTTGACCGTCTTGCAAATCTGCTAAATTATCATCATAATGCGGTGGTGCAAAAATCCATAATTGCAATAACTCCATAAAATCATCAGGCTTAGCAGTCACTCGCAATTTTTTCAGGCTTTCATAGACTGTTTTAGCATAATTATTAAAAACAGGCCAAGTACTAATCAATGCCAAACTACTAACCCTATCTGGGTAATTAATCGCTACTTCTTGCGCAATTGCACCGCCCATAGAAATGCCCGCAATTTTAGCTTTTTTCACCCCCAAACTATCCATTACCGCAATCGTATCTGCCGCCATCATTTTAGTCGTATAAGGCCCTTTAGGTTGGTCAGATACCCCTACCCCTCTATTATCCAAAATAATACATTGAAAATGTTGTTCATAAACTGCCGCATGTTGTTCCCAAACATTGCCATCTGCCCCAAAGCCCATTAGTAAAACTAAGGGTTCACCTGTTCCTCTAATTTGGTAATAAATATTAGTACCACTAGAATCAACATATCCTGATTTTGCCAT
>JBGCFJ010001096.1:0-2943 GCA_045106885.1 Saprospiraceae bacterium | reverse complement strand
CCTCTTTATACTTTGTTTACTATTTTTTTTCAGTTGCACTCCAGAAAGAATTACTCCTCCAGTTGAAACAGAGAAAGGGTTTTTATCTGGTGTTTTTATTACTAATGAAGGAGGCTTTACGCATGGCAATGCCTCTGTTACTTTTTATGACCCCATAGAAAAAATAGTACAAGAAAAGATATTTGAAACCGTTAATAATCAGTCGCTTGGAGATGTTCTGCAAAGCATGACTATTATTGAGGATAAGGCTTATTTAGTATTGAATAACTCTCAAAAAGTAGAAGTCGTTAATTTGAATAATTTTACGTCTCTTGGCACAATTGAAGATTTAATTTCTCCTAGATATTTAACTCCCATCAATGAAACAACAGCTTATGTTTCAGATATTTATGGCGCTGCTATTTCCGTTGTCGATTTAACGACTCAACAAGAAATGACTAAAATTCCATTTGGTAGTGCCTCAGAAGAAATGATAAAGATTGGCAATGAAATGTTCGTTGCACAGCCATCTTTAAGCATTAATACCAAAAAATCTAGCAATCAAATTTTTGTCATCAATACCCTAACTAATCAAGTAACCGATAGTATTCAAATTGGTTATAATCCTAGTGAATTACAATTAGATAGCAATAATAAGCTCTGGGCAATTTGTAATGGAGAACAAAATTTTGGCAATTCAGATAAATTAGGGGGAATCTATAGAATTAACCCATTAACCAAAGAAGTGGAAGCGGCGTTCCCTTTCTCAAATAGCCCTGTAAGTTTTGCCCCTAGATTAGTGATGAATAGCGCAAAAAATAAACTCTATTTTTTAAAAGTAGATGTATTTGAATTATCAATAAATGCCACAGTTTTACCAGATACGCCTATTATTCCTGCAAATGGCCGAGATATTTACGGGCTTGGTGTAAATCCAACTAATGATAATATTTATATCGGAGAATCTGGTAACTACCAACAAAGAGGAACAGTTACAATATATGATAGTACTGGCAACGAATTAAATTCTTTTAAAGCAGGCGTTGCAATAAGTGGATTTTATTTTAATTAAAACAGTTGTCAGTTCAAGTCCGCAACCGACAACCGATAACTGACAACTGACAACAGAAAAAACATGCCAAAAATAAATATAGACCGCAACAAAAACCACGATGCCATGTCGTTAGCGGTTTCCAAAATGAACTATCGACTAGAGAAAATCTATCTGGGTGGTGGAGAAAAACGAATTGCTAAACAACACGCCAAAGGCAAAATGACTGCCAGAGAAAGAATTGAATATTTAATTGATAAGGATAGTCAATTTCTTGAAATTGGCGCATTTGCAGGATACGGCATGTACGAAGCAGAAGGAGGTTGTCCAGCAGGAGGAACAGTTTTAGGTATTGGGTATATCCGAGGTCGGCAATGTATGGTTGTTGCCAATGATGCGACAGTGAAAGCAGGCGCTTATTTTCCTATTTCTTGTAAAAAGAATTTACGAGCGCAGGAGATAGCGATGGAAAATCGTTTACCGATAATTTATTTAGTGGACAGTGCAGGTGCTTTTTTACCGATGCAAGATGAAGTCTTTCCAGATAAGGAACATTTTGGACGAGTTTTTCGGAATAATGCCAAAATGTCTAGTATGGGTATTCCCCAAATTTCTGCTATTATGGGTGATTGTGTGGCAGGCGGGGCTTATTTGCCGATAATGTCAGATGAAGCATTGATTGTAGAAGGCACAGGGTCTATTTTTCTAGCTGGACCTTATTTAGTAAAAGCAGCAATTGGAGAAAATGTAGATAAAGAAACCTTGGGTGGCGCAATGACCCAAAGTGAAATTTCAGGGGTGACAGACTATCGCATGCCAGATGATAAAACTTGTTTGGATACGATTAAGGATTTAATGGATAAATATGGTAATTTTGATAAAGCTGGTTTTAATCGAGAACAACCAATGCCTCCTAAAAAAGATGCTACAGAGTTATATGAATTCTTTCCTGAATCCATGCAGCCTTATAAAACACTAGAAGTTTTAGAACGCTTAGTAGATGATTCTAAATTGACCCAATATAAGGCGGGTTATGGTAAAACCATTATTTGTGCCTACGCTCGTATTGATGGCTGGTCGGTAGGAATTGTAGCCAATAATCGAGAAGTGGTTAAGAATGCGAAGGGAGAAATGCAGTTTGGCGGGGTGATTTATTCCGACTCCGCAGATAAGGCAGCTCGATTTATTATGAATTGTAATCAAAAGAAAATTCCTTTAGTTTTTTTGCATGATGTAACAGGTTTTATGGTCGGCAAACGGTCTGAACATGGTGGCATTATCAAAGATGGTGCAAAAATGGTGAATGCAGTCGCTAATTCTACCGTACCGAAGTTTAGCATTGTTATGGGAAATTCTTATGGGGCTGGTAATTATGCGATGTGTGGAAAGGCTTATGACCCTCGATTAATTGTGGCTTGGCCAACGGCTAAAATTGCAGTGATGGGTGGTACACAAGCCGCCAAAGTATTAATGCAGATTCAGGTCGGTTCTATGAAAAAAAGAGGAGAAGCACCGACGGAGGAAGCACAACAGGCGCTATTTGATACAATTAAATCTCGATACGATGAGCAAACTTCTCCCTATTATGCGGCTGCTCGACTTTGGGTAGATGCGATTATTGACCCGAAAGAAACTCGAAAAGTGATTTCTATGGGAATTGAGGCAGCTAATCATGCACCAGTAGCGCCTTTTAATCCTGGGGTGATACAGACTTAGGAATTTTCAATTTATAATTTTCAATTTTCAATTTTCAAAACGAGCTATGCGTAACCGTAGCTTGAGTATTCTTTGTCCGAGGTAAGAATTAAATGGCTACAGGTATAGGGTTGCAGATGTCAGGTTAGGAGCAAATATCCAATATATTAACCGTAAAGCTCCAATGTTGGGAAAGAATTACTCGATAACTGGATGAA
>JBGCFJ010001095.1:0-5652 GCA_045106885.1 Saprospiraceae bacterium | reverse complement strand
GTCTTTCCAGCACCGATATTTCCAGCAATCGCTATGTGCTTAATCTTTTGTGGTAAAAGTTCCTTAGCATCCATTCCTCAGATTTTAGTGTAGTTTGTAAGAAAGTTATCTATTAATAGAAAATAGATTGATAGTCGGATGATACGATAATAAAATAAATACTATAAATTATCTACTCAAAATGCCGCTAGTCCATACACCGTCAATAATAACCATCCGATATTTTCAATCTCCTTGATAACTGTTTACAACCGCTAAGTTACTATTCTGAATGACATTTGCAAAAGATGCTTAAAACTTACTTGCAACTTTTAATTTTAATTTTCTGGTATAATCTTCTTTTGCCCAATCTCTGAAATTTTTGGTACTATTACAAATACAGTAACAATACCGACGAATACGGTCAGAAATGTTCTCGCTCAATAATCGAATCAATTCTAATGCCTCTCCATAATCTTCACTATTTTCGTGAATCATCATAGCATGTTGTTCAATCGCACGGTCTAGCACAACCGATGTTCTAATGCCTTCTTTTACGACTCTTTTGTTTTCTTCTTTTATATCAAAGTATGGATTTTCTGTTTTGCTGAAACGGACCTTAAGTTCATCAGGCATAATATATTTGAAGTTCCGTTCAATTTCATCATCTGTAATGATATTCTGTAAAAAGTATTGAGGCGAACGGAAAATCTTTTGCCAATCTACTTCGGCTGACCAAAGTCCAAATCGAGCGGCATTATTACCTAAATCAACCACCTCAAAATTAGTCTTCCCAGGAATAACTCGCGACCCTCTACCAATCATTTGGTAATACAATGCCAAAGAACGAGTCGCTCTATTAAGCATAATTCCTTCAATCGTGGGTTCATCAAAACCAGTAGTTAAAATACCCACAGAAGTTAAAACGGCATTAGGGGTAACTTTGAACCAAGCGAGAATATCTTTTCGCTGATTTTTAGTCATCGTACTATCCAAATGTCGAACAGGTACTTTAGCATCCTTGAAAGTCTCATAGACATTCTTAGACGTAACAATACCTGCATTAAAGATTAAAACTTTTCGATTTTTAAGTCGTTGATTATAAGCATATAAGAGTTTATTCTGCATAATAGCACTAGAATATAACTCTTCAGAAGATTTGACGGTATAATCCCCATTAATTCCTACCTTCAAAGACCCTAGTCGGACATCATAGGTAAAGGTGGTCGCTTTTGCTAAGAAACCTTTTTTCACCAAAGAAGAAATGTCGTTCCCGACAATTAATTCTTTGTAAATATCCTTCATTGGAAGGTTGATATTAGAACTTAAAGGAGTCGCCGTAACGCCTAAGATAAAACACTTATCAAAGTATTTAAATAATTTTCGGAAAGAATTATAATGCGCTTCATCAATAATGACTAGGCCAATTTTATCTACTTTAAATAGCTTGTCTTGTAAACGATTTTTTAAGGTTTCCACCATCGCCACAAAACACATATAGTCATCTTGGTCAGATAATTCCTTGACCTTACTATCAATAATTTTATTATTCACCCCAAATTCGGTCAACATTCGATTGGTTTGCCCACATAATTCTATTCTATGCGTTAAAATCAATACTTTCTTTCCAGTTTGTGCTAAATATCGTCGAGAAATTTCCGAAAAAACAACTGTCTTCCCACCGCCTGTTGGTAATTGATACAATAAATTATAATCATCTGGGCAATTTTTTAGCCTTTCAAAGATGAGACTTAAGTCCTCTTCTTGATAATCATATAACTTTTTTCCAACCTTTTTTTCAGAGATGCTATCTGTCAAAATAATGGTATTAATGCTTTAAAAATGAGGGCGTAAAAATACACCTATTTTTAACTTGTCGAAACCCCTCCAAGCAATTAAAAAGAAAATAATTTAAACAATTCAGTTTCCTAACTGATTATCAGTAAGTTATAGAATGTATTAATTTTACTAAATATGCTTTTAATCCTAAAGGGGAAAGGAAAGACCAATAATAAGGTGTATAATTATTCATACGTGTATTTTACTTAGTAGGTTCTAGCAACTTAACCATTGGAGTAGTAATTAGAGTCTGTCCGTAAAGTCGATTTTGTTCCGCTCGTAACCACCAAATTTATTTGGTAGGTTCATAAATTACGGACAGTCAATATTTTGAATCAGCCAAATAAATTTGGCGATTACGGTAGACACGCAAAGCACAAGTTTACGGACAGACGCTAATTAATAAAGTCGGTTCACTATTAATTGCTTAGTCACTACTTTCTTACCTACGGGTTGAATTTGCAAAAAATAAAGTCCGCTGGGAAACAGAGTTACTCCTATTCGTTCTGGGAAATCACTGACTTATTCAAGGTAATTTTGCCATACTTCTTGACCAAATTGATTCCCTAATCGCAATTGAACAGCTTGATTTTTAAAGGCTTTCAAATCTAAAAAAATCGCTCCAAAAGCAGGATTTGGTGATATTAGCTATTTTTAATTCACCTTCTTCTATTTTTATAGTAGCATCAGGACAATCAAATAAAGTTGTTGCAAATACAAACGAATAAGGAAGTATAGATAAGCTTAACATCCAAATTAATTTTCTCATAGCTCTTGCTATTTTTAGAATAAAAAATAAGGATGAGATTTAAGGGATGAGGAAAATAATAAAGTGTAGGAAATAAAACAATGAAAGGAGGAGATTAAATAAAATGTACTTAAAAGTAAGTAATTTTTTTCAAAAATAAAATTTATAGACAAGGAGATAACGTCTTTAGCAGAATAACATGATGGGCTTATCGAATTTTTAGAAAAAATTCGATAAGCCCGTCAATAAAAAGAACTCAATAATTAGGTAGTGCTATAAATGTAAGGCTATAATATTTTATAAGCTCAATGTTTCTTATGGGGTTTACTTAGACATAGCCTTACAAATGTAGCACTACCAATAATTAGTTTATTTAGTCAGCATAGCACTAGCCTCTTTACTTTTGATATAAATTTCTTCGTCTTTATATTTAGAAGGGCATTTCATCAACATATCTGATGCTAAAAAATTGTCTCCTTCCATTTTTCCAGTTAGAACAATAGATTCGGAGCGCTCAAAATCTTGTGGTTTAGCGGATAATAAAATGACCTTTCGCTCTTTGTTTTCGCTGTCCTTCAAATAAAAAGTAAAATAATTAGGGTCTTTTTGAGGATTATAGTACATCTCTTTATCTTTACTTAATTGACCTGAAATTTTCACGACTTTCCCAGAAACAATAGCTTCTGAAAAGGTGGTAAAAGTACTAACATCACCAGATAAAGACATCAAAATACCTATAGCTGCAGCAATCAAGATAATACCTACAATATGTATTTTTTTCATTTTAAGAACATTTTCGTCTGCTAATTTTTTCTTAGTTAGAAGACCATTTAATTCAAAACTTTTCACAAATTTACTTCTTTTTCTATTCCTTCGCCCAACAAAAATCATTAAGGAGTAGATTTTTAGGAATTATTTGTAATTTTGACAATTGGCTGAATAATAAAACGGTTTAGGGGTTTATAAATAAATAAGCTACGTAAAACCTGCCCGACAAGCGGGAACAGGTGGGCTTTATCAGGCATTTTTTCTTTTAGCATAGCAATTTTTTTAGCATAGCAGGGCTATGGTCAAAATTTTTAACGCTGATAAAAGTAAAAAGGGGTAAGTAAAATACGTAGGTTATTATTTGCTTAAATCTCTTATCATTCTTGTCAAGATAAAATCACTACACAGAAGCATACCTAAATGGAAGAAAATTTAATTGTAGCGTTAAAAGAGGCGAGTATTTTTCAACAAAAAACACGAATACTAGATAAAGTCAATTTAAAAATACACAAAGGGGAATTCGTTTACCTTATTGGCAAAACAGGAAGTGGAAAATCAAGTTTGCTAAAAACTTTATATGGTGCGCTTCCGCTACAAAAAGGAAAAGGAAAAATAGCAGGATTCGATTTAAAAACTTTAAGTCGAAAGACCATTCCACTTTTACGTAGAAAATTAGGCATCGTCTTCCAAGATTTCAATTTACTAACAGACCGAAATATTCAAGATAATTTACATTTTGTATTGGATGCAACGGGATGGAAAGATAAGGTTGCCCAAAAAAACAGGATTAAAGAAGTGCTAGAAAAGGTGAATTTAAGTGATAAAAGCTTAAAAATGCCTTATGAACTTTCTGGTGGAGAACAGCAGCGAATTATATTTGCCAGAGCCTTACTAAATAAGCCAGATATTATTATTGCAGATGAACCTACAGGAAATTTAGACCCAGATACTTCTGATGATATACTTTTATTACTCAAACAATTAGCAGAAGCCCAAAATACCGCTGTATTTTTTGCGACCCACGATTATAGAATTCTAGAAAATTTTCCCGCTCGAATCATTCGCTGCCAAAATGGTCGAATTTTGGATGAAGAGAATTTTTTAGTTTAAAAGTAAATAAATGAGTAAATGACTAGATGAATAAATGAGTAAATGACTAGATGAATAAATGAGTAAATGAGTAAATATAGTCGATAATCTTAACCTTAAATTTCCGTCAAAGGTAGTTAAAATTGAAAATTAAATTTTTTAGGCGCTTACACAAAATTTAAAACCAACAAATTGTCGATAATTTAAAATGTCGATAATTGTTAATCTCAAATTCAACTTCAACCTCAAATTCCCACCGAAGGTGGTTTAAAATTGAAAATTTGAAATTGAAAATTGAAAATTAAATTTTACTTAGGCTTTTATCACGCTACATTTATTCATTTTTACATCTGGAGCAAATTGATAACTTATTGTGAGTGTATTTTTTCATCGTTCCTTAACGATTGAGTCATAACCTACTAAAAATAATTAATTGAAATCTACTATCCTACCCTTTTTATGGCGTATATGCTTACTTCTTTTACTGACGAATTGTAATCAAAATAGCGCCATTCAAAAAATTTCTACACCTTGTAAACTTGGAGGAGCACCTAACTTACATATATCGAAAGATGAGCAGGCTTTCCTGTCATGGGTCGAATATTTAAACGATACCACAGATGTATTAGCATTTTCAATTTTAACAGATAAAGAATGGTCTCCGCCAAAAATTATAGCCAAAGGAAGTAACTGGTTTGTTAATTGGGCAGACTTTCCGTCTATTGTTTCTTTCAA
Source organism: Saprospiraceae bacterium (assembly GCA_045106885.1). GTDB lineage: Bacteria > Bacteroidota > Bacteroidia > Chitinophagales > Saprospiraceae > JAFMDF01. The sequence goes on along the minus strand of JBGCFJ010001095.1, from coordinate 494 downwards.
TGGCAATAACAAACATTTAGCCGCCCATTGGTTACAAAAAAGTGCAATCGGCACTTATGATTATGACGTAAAAATCGCTCAATCTTCGGATGGTGGTACGAATTGGCAAATGCCCTTCACGCCACATACCGATGGAATTGCAGCAGAACACGGTTTTGTAAGTATGCTACCAGTTGGAAATGACCAAATTTTTGCGACTTGGTTAGATGGTCGCTATACTAAAACAGAAAATCATTCTGATGGTCATGACCACGAAGGGCAAGGCGGAGCAATGACTTTAAGAGGGGCATTTTTTAATAATAACGGAAAATTATCTGGAGATATAGAGTTAGATAATAAAGTCTGCGATTGTTGTTCAACGACAGCTGCATTGACAAAGAATGGCGTTATCGTGGCTTATAGAGACCGCTCAGGGGAAGAAATCAGAGATATTTCGATTGTTCGACAAATTGGACAAGATTGGACTCGACCTCGAAGTTTGTATGCAGATAATT
>JBGCFJ010001094.1:0-5173 GCA_045106885.1 Saprospiraceae bacterium | reverse complement strand
ATTCCCATTGTTAGCGGGTCTGACCAACCGAAAGAAACTCCTTCTTCAAACTCAATGATTGTATGCTCAAATTTCATATTCTTTTTCCCAATTGGGGCTTTAAAGTAAGATGTAGCTTTTCCACCTTCTTTAAACTCTCCTGCAATCCCTTGAAATGAGGAACTCCATTGGGGCATTTTCTCAAAATCTGTTAATACAGACCAAACATGTTCTTTTGAAGCATTTATTTCTATTTCTGTAAAAACTTCTCTTTTGTCAATTTTTTTCATCGTTTTTTTTATTATTTGTGATTTCTTTTTTTCTTATTGGCACTAACTTCTCAATATCAACCCAATGGTATATATTTTCAAAGTATTATTTTTATGATTTAACCTGCTAAATTATTGATTTTTAGCATCTTACGATTTTTTAATATGCATAGTTTATCTATTTATTCATACGTTAATACTGTTTTATCGATGTTTGAAGATTGCATCTTCAAACCAATATTTCTTATGTTTTCAACATAATTTGCTCAAAAACACATTAATAATTTAATATGGTAAAAATAACAGACGCATCTGTTATTTTGGATATTCTAAACAATTGCGCAGACAGCGTCTGCGCTTTTCAAATGCTAATAAAAGTCAAATCAAATTTCCGAGACACCGTCTCGGATTTTCAATAAAAGATTCAGCAGACACCGTCTGCTGTTTTCAACAATTCCTCATAAATCTCAAAATTCTCCCCATCAAAACAAACAAAAACAACTCGTTCAATTTCAGTCGATGAAAATGCTTTCACCGTCTTAATAGCAATAGCTGCCGCCCGATATTTAGGAAACCGATAAATTCCCGTACTAATATTTGGAAAAGCAATGCTTGTTAATCCGTATGCTTCCGCCAATTTCAAACTATTCAAATAACAATTCTTCAATTTTTCGTCCTCCTTAGATTGTTGATTATTCCAAACTGGGCCAACGGTATGAATGACTTTTTTAGCAGGTAAATTTCCTGCATTGGTTATGACCGCTTCTCCAACTTCGCAACCACCTTGTCTATTTCTAATCGCCATGCATTCGTCCAAAATCGCTTTGCCGCCTGCTCTGTGTATCGCACCATCTACACCACCGCCGCCTAATAAAGAAGTATTGGCTGCATTAACGATGGCGTCTATTTCAATTTTTGTGATGTCTCCTTTGAGTAATTCAATTTTCATATTGTTCATTTTTTCTGGTAGTAAAGCCTTCAGGCTTTCCTCTCAAAGACCTTTAGGTCTGTTTTCATTGACTAACTATAGTTTTAAGTGATACAATTCCGACCTGAAGGTCGGTGACGGGAAAGCCTAAAGGCTTTGCTACCAGTTTAAAAACTGATGGATTTTTCTGCATATTGCTGATAGGTTTTTCCCAAACTTAAATAATACGCCTCCCCAAAATGTTCTTTAAAAGCCGTCAATCCTTTCTCCGTAAAATGAGGTAAGACCAAACTCCAAGCGATTTTATCCCAACCTGTTTCTTTTTCTAAATCCTGATAAATATCGGAGAGTAACCAGAAAAAGGCATTCATCCATAAAGTGCGACATAAATTATGGTATGTCCCAGGAATGATTTCTTTACGCATATTGCCCACTTGGATGGAAAAAGAAATCATCGCCATTTGTCGCTTTAAATCATCTTTATAAATCTGTTCTATTTGTGCTTTCACAAATGGAAATGCCATCACTTGCTTGTCTTGAAAAATAAAGCCGTATTCCTGCTGTAGTTCATGAAAAGCTTTAGTCGCATTATTGGTATTTTCCCAAGAAGGAAACTGCGTTGCCGCCATTTTAATGGTGTACTTTGACGCCATTTCTGCGGCAATTTCTGCTAATAAAGCAGCTTTGTTTTTAAAGTAATAAGTCAAGTTTCCTCTACTTATACCCAATTCTTGGGCAATTTGGTACAAAGTCGTCGCCCCAAATCCATTTTGGTTAAATAGATTTTTGCCTGTAATCACAATCTTTTCTCTAGTCTTTAAACTCATTTTTAGCCGCTTTGTTAATTTATTTTTGTAAAAATACTATTTTTTTAGTCAAAACTGCTAATTTAATTTTAAATGATGATTCTTATTAGATTTTTTGACGCTGGTTTCGCTGATTATTAAGCGTTTTTACGTTTTACCACGGATTAATGAAGTGCCACAGATGGGTGTTGAGTAGGATATTTTTACTTTTGTGGGCTATGAAAAGAATCAGTCAATTTTCTGGATTATTTTTTTTTGGATTATTTGCCTTTAGTTGTGGAGGAAGTCAATCGAACCAGTCGATAGATTTAACCGTTGCCGTTGCCGCTAATGCGCAATTTGCAATGGAAGCTATAGAAACTGCTTTTGAAAAAGAAACTAATAAAAATATTGAAATTGTCATTGGTTCTTCTGGTAAATTAACGGCACAAATTAAGCAAGGTGCGCCTTATGATATGCTGGTAGCGGCGAATATGAAATATCCAAATTATTTATATGAAGAAGGGTTGGCGAAGGAATTACCCGCAATTTATGCTTTAGGCGAATTGGTCTTATGGACCACAAAGAATGATGTCGTATTAACTAATGATTTAACCTTTTTAAAAAATACGACTATTCAAAAAATAGCATTGGCTAATCCAAAGAATGCGCCTTATGGAGAACAGGCAATCAATGCTTTAAATTTCTATGAGTTGGAAGAAACATTAACTTCTAAATTAGTTTTTGCAGAAAGTATTGCTCAGACAAATCAATATATTACTACCCGTAATTGCGAAGTAGGCTTTACCGCTAAATCAGTTGTTTTAGCACCAAAATTAAAAGATACAGGGAAGTGGATAACTGTTCCAAAAATGGCTTATCAAGCTATTGAACAAGGCGTCGTTATTACAAAATATGGTTCAAAAGAACATCCTGAAGTAGCTCAAGCATTTTATCAGTTTCTTTTTTCTACGACAGCCCAGCGTATCTTTCAAGACTATGGTTATACTATTCCCAACTAAATCTAATATCTTCCAATATTAATTCGACATGGAGTATTGCTGGACTTGTTGAGCTTTTAAAATTATCAAGTAACGGGAAGTTACTTGATAATACAGTTTAAGTATTTACCTTTGCGGCATGGATGCAGCGTTTTGGCAAACCTTAGGCTTAACCTTTCAATTAGCAGCAATAACGACGATGGTTTTATTGTTAATTGGGATTCCTTTGGCCTATTTTTTAGCCAATACACAATCTCGGATTAAACCTATTTTAGAGGCATTTATTAGTATGCCTTTAGTATTACCACCAACCGTTTTAGGTTTTTATTTACTCCTTTTATTAAGCCCTGAAAGTACCTTTGGCGCTTGGTTATTGGAAACTTTTAATCTCCGATTAGTCTTCTCTTTTGCAGGATTGGTTTTGGGGTCAATTATTTATAGTTTGCCTTTTATGGTGCATCCGATTCAATCAGGATTTGAAAATTTACCAAAGAGTTTTTCCGAAGCGGCTTATACTTTAGGGAAGTCAAAAATGGAGACGCTGTTTAAAGTACTCTTGCCAAATATTAAACCTGCTTTATTAACGGGCATTGTCCTCTCTTTTGCGCATACGGTAGGGGAATTTGGCGTCGTTTTAATGATTGGTGGGAATATTCCAAATCAAACAAAAGTGGCGTCTATTGCTATTTATGACGAAGTAGAAGGATTGAATTATGTGGTAGCGAATCAATATGCATTAATCTTATTTTTGTTTTCTTTTGTGATACTTTTAGTGGTCTATTTGGTTAATCGACATGGACTGCGGGTTAATAAATTTTGAAGAAGGTATGTATAGAGGTTCAGAGGTATAGAGGTATAAAGGTTCAGAGGTATAGAGGTGACAATGCAAAAAGCTACTACCTTTAAGCTAGGCTGTTCAGAATATGGGATAAGCAACTCGCCCATAAACGGTTCACAAACGGTGTTTGCTCATCCTGCTTTTTGAATCCGATGAATTAAGTCTCTAGACTTGATTCGACTATCTCGTCGTCTCCAGACGACCGAAAATAGTATTTAAGGTCGTCTGGAGACGACAAGATAAGGATTTCCAGTCTGGAGACTGAAAATATCAGTTCAAAAATACGGGGAGAAAAAATTTCTATATCCCCATAATTCTGAACAGCCTACCTTTAAGCCTTTGAACCTCTAAACCTTTGAACCTCTAAACCTCTAAACCTCTAAACCTTTGAACCTCAACTTAAAAAAGAAACTCAATTTTGCCAGCGGAAAGAGCCTATTGGATATTGATGTCCAAATAGAAGAGGGGGCTTTTGTGGCAATTAGTGGTCCTTCGGGAAGTGGTAAAACGACTTTATTGCGATTGATTGCAGGATTGGAAAAAGGGACTGGTTTTATCAAAATAAAGGATAGTGTTTGGTTAGATACGACGAATGATTTGTATTTGCCGCCACAGCAACGGAAAGTCGGGTATGTTTTTCAAAATTATGCTTTGTTTCCGAATATGACAGTTCGACAAAATTTGGCTTTTGCCTTAGAAAAAAATCAATCAGCAGCGATTATAGAAGAACTGATTGAGACGATGGAATTAGGCGAATTAATCCATCGATATCCACAACAACTTTCTGGTGGACAACAGCAACGAGTCGCTTTGGCAAGAGCTTTGGTTAGGAAACCACCTATTTTATTATTGGATGAACCGCTTTCTGCTTTGGATGAAGGATTACGGAATCATTTACAAGATTATATTTTAAAAATTCATCGACAATATCAGTTAACTACTTTATTGGTGAGTCATGATACTAGAGAAATTAATAAAATGGCGGATAAGGTATTGGTGTTAAAAGAAGGAAAACTGTCAGGGTGGGGAAGTCCGCAGGAAGTTTTAAAAAATACTATTGCCGCCAATAACCTTCAATTAGTAGGAACGGTTATCGAATTATTAGCAGATGATTTTGTCAAAGTGAAAATTGGTGCTAACATATTGACTTTAAAGAACAATCAATTCTTAAAAATTGGTAATAAAGTTCAAATAACGACTACTACCTTGAATACTTCTATCTCTTCCAAAACTAGAAATGCAGAAACGTAAAAGCTAAATTTCAGTAATTGACGAATTCATCATTCATCGTTTATCGTTCATCATTAATTACCTTCCTACAAATCCTGGTTTTTCTTTAGCTGCAAAAGCTCGCAAAGCATTTTGATAATCTT
>JBGCFJ010001093.1:0-7126 GCA_045106885.1 Saprospiraceae bacterium | reverse complement strand
AATTTAAAACCAACAAATTGTCGATATTTTAAAATGTCGATAATTGTTAATCTCAAATTCAAATTCAACCTCAAATTCCCGCCGAAGGTGGTTTAAAATTGAAAATTTGAAATTGAAAATTGAAAATTAAATTTTACTTAGGTACATTATCTATAACATTCCGTACCTAAAGGCACGGTAAAATCAAAGCAAATTTGTATTTTCTACCGACATAAAACCCCTAAAGGGGTTGATTTTATGAACCACTAAAATTCGTTACAATCAATAATTTTCAATTTTACAAACCCCAATTTTCAATTTTCAAAAGTTGCTATTCTAATCATCTATAGATAGCTTCTAAAGTAGTTGATTACTCAATTTCGCTGGAAAGTCTTCAGGATTCCTCTTTTGAAAATTGAACATTGAAAATTTTAAATTGAAAATTGATTTCTCACATCAATCATTTTAACTCATGAAAAAAAGTATTGTATTTATAATTGGATTATGCGCTTCTATTGCGCTTTTTGCACAAGCTGACCGTTGGCAGCAAAGAGCCTTATATCAAATGGACATCAACATGGATGTTGAAACGCATCGACTACAAGGCACGCAAAGAATCGTCTATTTTAACAACTCTCCCGATGCCTTAAATCAGGTGTTTTATCATCTGTATTTTAATGCTTTCCAACCAGGGAGTATGATGGATGTTCGGAATCAAACCTTACCTGACCCTAGTCCAAAAATTGGTGACCGTATCTCCAAATTATCCCCTACTGAAATGGGCTATCAAAAAATTAAGTCCCTAAAAGTCAATGGTCGGGCAGTCAAGCATACCACGGTTGGAACTATCTTAGAAGTGGTTTTAAATGAACCAATTCCAGCGAATGGGTCGGCTATTTTTGATATGGAATTTGAGGCGCAAGTACCTATTCAAATTCGACGGTCTGGACGGGATAATAAAGAAGGGATTGCTTATTCGATGGCACAATGGTATCCTAAAATGGCTGAATACGATTATCAAGGCTGGCATGCGAATCCTTATGTTGGGCGAGAATTCTACGGTATTTGGGGCGATTTTGATGTCAAAATTACCATTGATAAAGATTATGTCATTGGTGGAACGGGCTATTTACAAAATCCAAATGAAATAGGTCATGGTTACCAAGATAAAGGGGTTAAAGTAAAATATCAGCGCAAGCAAAAGACCAATACTTGGCATTTTATTGCACCTAATGTTCACGACTTTATGTGGGGCGCTGACCCAGATTATACCCATACTAGCTATCAAGCCGAAAATGGTCCGATGATGCACTTTTTCTACCAAGAAAATGAAAAAACGAAGGACAATTGGGAAGCCTTGCCTAAAATAATGGATAAGGCGTTTACTTTTATTAATGATAATTATGGCAAATATCCTTACGAGCAATATACGTTTATTCAAGGTGGTGACGGTGGTATGGAATACCCGATGGCAACGTTGATTACTGGTGAAAGAAATTTAACCAGTTTAGTCGGAGTATCTGTTCACGAATTAATGCACTCTTGGTATCAAATGATTTTAGGAACGAATGAAAGTTTATATCCTTGGATGGATGAAGGCTTTACTAGTTTTGCGTCTAGCGAAACAATGAACCACTTAAAAGCTACTAAATCATTACCAGGTAATCCTGCTAATTTTGCCCAACAAGGCAGTTATGGTGGTTATTTTGCCTTGGCTGGTTCTGGTAGAGAAGAACCGATGACCACGCATTCTGACCATTACACGACTAATTTTGCTTATGGTCGAGCGGCTTATTCTAAAGGAGCGACTTTTTTAAGTCAATTGCGCTATGTCATTGGAGAAGAAAATGTCGCCAAAGGTTTACATACTTATTATAATACTTGGAAGTTTAAGCACCCCAATTTAAATGACTTTATCCGAATTATGGAAAAACAGTCTGGTTTAGAATTGGATTGGTATAAAGAATATTTTGTGCATACCACTCAGCAAATTGATTATGGTATTACAGGCGTCAATGAAGCGAATGGTAAAACAACGGTAATTTTAAATAAAGTTGGTGGAATGCCGATGCCTTTAGATGTGGTTGTGAAATATACCGATGGCAGTATGGAAACCTTCTATATTCCCCTACAAATTATGCGGGGCGAAAAGCCAGCAGTTGCTGGACAAAAAAGAACCCTTGTTAAAGATTGGCCTTGGACGCATCCTTATTTTCAGTTTGTGGTGCCTACGGCTAAGGCTAATATTTTGTCTATTGAAATTGACCCTTCTAGGATGATGGCGGATGTGAATCGGGAGAATAATAAGATTTAGGGAATTAAATACATCAACCATTTTGAACTCTTATAGTATTCAAAATGGTTGATGTATAACTAATCAAGTCAAAACAAAAAATTCAAACTTAGTGGATAATATTTCAAAAAAAGTAATTAATGGTCAAGCATTACTTCCAAAAGAGTGGAAACAACTACTATTAAATTTCCACAAACTGAACACTGGGGTTACTCATGAGATATTTAAAAAATTTAAAAATCAACATGGACACAATACCTATGAATTAATTTGTAACGAAATAAAAGTTGCTTCAACTAAAAAAATTAAGATACTAGACATTGCCTGTGGAAATGGAGTAATTTCTCAGTATTGTCTCGATAAAGCAAAATTAAATCTTGAATACATTGGAATAGATATATCTAAACACCAGATTGAATTAGCAAAATCAAAGTATGGTAGAAAAAATATTGAGTTTAGAGTCGAAGGTTCTGGAGAGATGTCATTCAATAATTTGCAATTTGATTATGTAGTATGCCATTTAGCCTTCATGTTATTGAACCCTGTAGATAAAACACTTAATCAAATAGAAAGAGTCTTAAAAAATAATGGGTACTTCATAGCAATAGTAAATAGTAGAAAAGTTAAAGATGAATTATTAAGGAAAATGATGGTTCTCGTTGGACAATTCATCAAATCTAAGTATCCAGATTTCGGGATTAAAAATGGAGGAAATAGTAAAACTTATGATAAAGATGGACTTGAATCTTTATTAAAAGAATTTGCAACGCTATCAAAAAATATAGAAGTAATTGAATTAGAATTAGAAGGCAGAATGACTTCAATCGAATTTTGGGAATTTTTAAGTAGTTCCTATAATCTTTTTTGTTTTCCTCAAAACTATGTTAAAGAATTAAAGGAAATAGTTTTAAAAAAATTAAATAACATAAAAACAGAGGAAAATTATTTTAAGATAACGTATCCTTTTAATCTATACAAAATTCAAAAAATAAAAGATGTCAATTTATTAACAGAATAGGAAAATCATCTTAAAATAACAGAATCTCACCTCTCTCTATAACATACAAAAGTCACTTATATAGCCGTTTGTTAAACAATATTAACAATGAATATATGCTTCGAAGGCCCCAGTGCCATAGGCAAAACCACCCTTTCCCAATCATTTAGCCCAACCTATCAAATCATTCCCGAAGTCAACCTCCTCTTCCCAAAAGAAAAAAACCAAGGCAAATTTTGGTATTACCAAAAACAAGTGGAACGCTCCGAATATGCTATTTAACAACAGTCACTAACTGATTAAATCATTCAAAAATAGCTGATAGGAAATAATTTCATTTCGATAATATAAAGAGATTTCCCTTCCTTGCAATCTTCGGTGAACTGAAGTTCACCTATATTGGCTTCCTAAAAAGCTTATTTTGGCTACATATTTGCGATGAGTAATAAGTTGACGTGTTTATACGAATTTTTACCTAAAATGATGACTTCCTTTAATAAAAGAAGGGATTCTTGAAAAAATATTGGAAACTAAGACTTTTCGTTACCCTCTAACACATACTATCTTATTCCCCACCTAAATTAAACTACACACAATAAAATTTCAATTGGCAATACTGTGGAATTAAGACCATTAAAAAAGAGTATTCAGATGTTCATCAAAATGTTTACCTATTTACTAATAGGAGACATCTTGCTTTGCTTTATGGCGGAGGATTATCCACTTATGATATCGAGTATTATTCTGATTTGTGGTATTTTAGCTTCAAAAATCCTCTTCAATTATGATAAATATGAACAAGGGATTACCTTCCTAGCTTTCTTATTCTATGTAATCGGTTTTTATCATGTCCTTACTTTAGGGAATTATCATACTTGCTATTTTATCTTGTTGGTCGTGCCAATCATCGCTAGTATTTTACTTGAAAGTCTTTATATCAAAGTTTTTTTAATTATCAGTTCTACCCTACTTTTTTTACTTTGCAACTATTTATTGGGTTTTCCATTATTTGCCAACTACTTCTTTTTTTATGGCCTCTTTCCATCAACCGCCTTAATGATTCATTTTTATAATAGATTAATGGAATTGGCAGTCGAAAAAAATCAATTAATTCAGGAATTAAAAGAAAAGAATGAAGAAATGTTGCTTTTTTCTAATATGATGAGTCATGACCTCAAAACACCACTCAGAAATATTGATGGGTTTAGTCAACTACTCCAAAAACAATTAACGGGTTTAACTTCTGAAGAAATAAAATTCTTTTCGTTTATTACTAAAGGTGTTCATACGTTGAAAAAACTAATTGATGATTTATTACAATACTCCAAGTTTAGTACTGGTAATTACGAATTTAAAACAATCAAAGTCGAGCCTTTAATTAATAAACTGTTGCTTAATTTCAACTATGATATTACCGACAAAAAGGTCAAAATAGTCAAATCTAATCTATCTACTATACACGGGCACGAAGAATCCTTAACCCTAGTTTTTCAAAATTTAATCTCTAATGCGATAAAATACCAACCAAAAGAGGCATCGCATATCCCACATATTGAAATCCATCAAAAAAGAATAGGCAATAAAAATATCATTCTTGTGGAAGATAATGGTATTGGGATTGATTCAAGCAAATTTAAGGAAGTCTTTATGCCTTTCAAAAGATTTCATAATACTTCAGAATATGAAGGTACGGGACTTGGAATGTCCATCGTTAATAAAGTCATAGAAAAGCATAATGGCAAAATTGACATTCAATCAGAACTTGGAAAAGGGTCGACTTTTTCTATTTCCTTGCCTGTTCATGGGAGAACGATGAATGATGAATGATAAATGATGAATTCAACAACAACGAAAAATTAATGCCTCTAAAAAATGATACCTTTCATTTAATTAATTTCTTTATATTTGACGATTAGACCTTAAACAATCAAGCATCGTACAACTATGAATCAAACAAAAAGAAATACCTACTTCTTCTTTTTATTAAGCATCCTACTCCCTACCCTAGCCTGCCAAGACGATACACCAAAAGCTAACCTAATTATCACCAACGCCAATATCTGGACTGCTAATGCCAACCAACCCAAGGCACAAGCTTTTGCTATAGCAGGAGACACAATTTTAGCCATTGGCAATCATCAAGCAATTCAACCATTTAAAGGTGATAACACAAAAGTAGTAGACTTACAAGGAAAATTCATCACCCCAGGTTTAATTGATTGTCATGTTCATTTAATGATGGGCGGAAATGCTTTATTGAGTGTTGAACTAAGAGATGCCAATACGCCAGCAATTTTCACTCAGCGAATTGCCGATTATGCCAAAACGATTGACAAAGGAGCATGGATATTGGAAGGCAATTGGGACCATACGCTTTGGGGCAGCGAATTACCTCATAAAAAATGGATTGACGAATTTACGCAAGATAATCCTGTCGCTATTTATCGGCTGGATGGACACATGATATTAGCGAATTCCGCTGCTTTAAAAATTGCGGGGATTAATAAAAATACGCCTGATGTCAAAAGTGGGAAAATTATTAAAGATAAAAATGGCAATTTGACGGGTGTTTTAAAAGGCAATGCGATGAATGCGGTCTTGGATGCTATACCGCCTTTATCTGCCACTCGTAAGGAAAATGGGCTGAAAGCAGCGATGAAATATTTGTTGGCAAATGGCGTCACTTCCGTACATGATGTGGATAGTATTGGTACTTATCCCGTTGCTAAAAAACTCAAAGATGCAGGTGAATTAAACCTTAGAATTTATTCCGTTAATCCCGTTTATAGATGGCAGGAATTAGCTAAAATAAATTTACAAAATGATAATTTATTGAAAAGAGGTGGTTTAAAAGGTTTTGTAGATGGTTCTTTAGGCTCTCATACCGCAGCGTTTCATCATGGCTATACTGACCAACCAGCAGACAAAGGCTTTTTTCTAAATAGCGCAACAGATTTACGAAAATGGGTCGATAATGCGGATAAAGCTGATTTTCAGGTGATGGTGCATGCTATTGGCGATAGTGCCATTCATGCCTTATTGGATATTTATGAAGATATTATTCAAAAAAATGGCAAAAAAGACCGTCGGCTTCGAATTGAACACGCCCAGCATCTTGCCCCAGTTGACATTAAGCGGTTTGGTCAATTAGGTGTTATTCCTAGTATGCAGCCTTACCATGCCATTGATGATGGCAGATGGGCAGAAGCATTAATCGGTCCAGAAAGAATTAAAACCACCTATGCTTTTAAATCTTTGTTAGATGCTAATGCCACTATCGCTTTTGGGAGTGATTGGCCTGTTGCTCCTGCTATTCCTTTATTGGGTATTCACGCAGCCGTTACTCGACAAACTTTGGATGGCAAAAATCCTAATGGCTGGGTGCCTGAACAAAAAATTTCGGTCGAACAGGCTTTATTGGCTTATACTAAAAATGCGGCTTTTGCAGCATTTGAGGAAGATATTAAAGGCACTTTGGAAGTTGGGAAATTAGCTGATTTTGTGGTTTTTAATGCCGATTTAACCAAAGTAGCGCCGACTAAGATTAAGGAGGTGAAAGTTTTGCAGACTTATTTGGGGGGGAGGAAGGTATTTGAGACAAAATAAAAATGAGTATAGAGAACATTGTATTTTGATGAGTGTAGCTTATTTTTTACCACGGAGAAACAGAGTTCATAGAGGACATGGAGTCTTGACGAGCGCAGTTTAGTATAACAGATAGAGACTGTTCAAATAACTGTGTTTAGGCAAAAAATCAGCATTAAAAATCAAGGCTTTACTGCTTACTGCCACTGCTGACTGCCTACTGCCAACGGATAGGTGTTTTTTCAAGTAACTATTCACCATGAAGTCTTTCT
>JBGCFJ010001092.1:0-3367 GCA_045106885.1 Saprospiraceae bacterium | reverse complement strand
ACATCAGTACTATTTTTGAAGATAGCGAAAGTAATATGTGGTTCGGTACTTTTTATTCAGGTTTAGCAAAATTGGATTCGAAAAATAGTGCCGTCGAAACCTTCCCTGAATTGTCTAAAAAATTAGCAAATATTTACATCTATAGCATCATTGAAGACCGTAATGGCATCATCTGGATAACGACACGCGGTGCAGGTCTGGTTCGCTTAAATCCGAAAACAAAAGACTTTCGATTTTATGATGATACATCCTCAGGAGAATTAAAAGAAGTTTTTCAATCCAATTTTTTAGGGCCTATTATAGAAGACCAAACAGGTATTCTTTGGATTGGGGAAGCTCGTAGTTTAATTGCCTTCAACCCAGCAACAGAAGTAACTAAAGTGTACGAACATCAGCCCAATAAACCCAATAGTTTTCCAGGCAATTATAGTTTTTCTTTACACGAAGATGCACAGGGTACTATCTGGATTGGATTTGATGATATTGGATTGTATAGACTAGATAAAACAACTGAGACCTTCACTAAAGTCCCCTATTTCTCAGAAAACCTTTTTGACCCAGATGCCTTCGGTGTTATGAGTTTACATACTCAAAAGGACCTATTATGGATTGGGACAGGCAATGGATTGTTTAAATATCACCTTTCCAAACAAATTGCTACTCAATATACGGCTGCTGATGGTTTAGCGAATAATAACGTTTACAGTATTTTAGAAGATGAATCAAACAATCTATGGATGAGTACTAACAATGGTCTTTCAAGATTGAATCCAACAACTAATAGCTTTAAAAATTATGATTTTAAAGATGGTTTACAACAACTGGAATTTAATCAATCCGCTGCCTGTAGGCGACTGAAAGATGGTACACTTTACTTTGGTGGTCAGGGCTATAATTTTTTCCAACCAGCAAAAATAATTGAAAATTTAACTATCCCAGCCATTCAGTTTTCCAGTATTAAAAAATATGGTAGTTTAGGGAATTTTGTCGCAATTAAAGGAATTAATTATCTGGAAGAAATCGTGTTTGACTATTCTGAAAAAGATTTCTTGGTCGAAATTGCCGCATTAAATTTTATTAATCCTGAAAAAAATCAATATGCGTATTGGTTAGAAGGTTACAATGACGACTGGGTACAACTTGGCACTAAACGAGCCATCAATTTCACCAACCTTTCATCAGGCAACTATACCCTTAAGGTCAAAGGGTCGAATGATGATGGTTTGTGGAACGAACAAGGAAAATCTATTGAAGTTAAAATTTTAGCTCCGTGGTGGGCTACTTGGTGGGCTTATGGTTTATATTCTTTACTGCTAATAGCAGGAGGATATTTTATATACAAGTATAGAAAGAATAAATTAGAAACCCAACGTTTAAAAGAGTTGGAGGCTGTAAAATCAAAAATGTACACTAATGTAACGCATGAATTCAGAACACCTTTAACCATCATTTCTGGAATTAATAACGAGCTGAAGGAACATTTCAAAGGGCAGCAAAAAGTCCAATTTGAGATGATTGAGCGCAATAGTAAAACGATGCTCCATCTAGTTAATCAATTATTGGAATTACGAAAAATAGAAACCAATACACCTGAGTTTAATTTTATCCAAGCCAATATCGTCAATTATCTAAAATACATTGTAGAATCTTTCCATTCTTATGCCAAAACCAGAGCTATTACTTTCCATTTTATATGTACGACTAAGGAAATTTTAATGGACTATGACCCCGACAAAGTATTGATTATTTTGTCCAATTTATTGTCCAATGCCGTTAAATATACGCCCAATGGAGGAAATATTTACTTACAGGTCCAGCAGGCTGAAAAGCAATTAGAAATCCAAGTAATTGATAATGGTAGAGGGATTCCTCAAAAAGATGTACCATATATCTTTGACCAATTTTACAAAGTGGACAACCTTGATGAGACGCAGATGGAAGGCATGGGCGTAGGATTAGCATTGACAAAAACCTTAGTTCAACAGTTGGAAGGCGTCATTTCCGTTGACAGTCAAATAGGAGAAGGGAGTGTATTCAAAGTATTATTACCCATTCATCAAAAATCTCCTGTTCAAACAACAAGTCCTGCGTTGATACCTACTTCTATTGTCAAACAATTGGAGGAGGTAACTAACCATAGAATAGAAACATCGGAAGGTGTTCCTAGTTTTAATAAGCTCCCTACCCTACTTATCATTGAAGATAATAAAGATATTGTCCACTATTTGAAAGCCTGTGTGAAAGGTAAATACTTCCCTATTATCGCCCACAACGGAAAAAATGGTGTCGAAAAAGCCATCGAAACGATACCTGATATTATCATATCCGATTTAATGATGCCCATTATGAACGGTTACGAAGTATTAGATGTCCTTAAAAATGACCGCAGAACTAGCCATATTCCAATGATCATGCTTACCGCAAAAATAGATGAAGCAGCAAGAATTGAAGGATTTCAAAAAGGAGCAGATGCTTATATTTCCAAACCTTTTAATAAAACGGAATTATTAATTCGGCTGAATAAATTGATTGAATTAAGACAACAACTACAACAAAGATATGCAACAGTAGAGACCTTGAATGCGACAACAGACCCTAGTATTCAAATAGAAGATGAATTCATTCATCAAATCAAAAAATTGGTTATCAAACATTCTGAAAACCAAAATTATTCGATTGCCCAACTCTGCCGAGATTTAGGCATAGGTCGTACCCAATTGCATAATAAAATAAAGGCATTAACAGGAATGTCAACGTCTATCTTTATGCGTAGTATTCGAATCAAAAAAGGAAAATACCTATTAGAAAATTCGGATAAAACCGTAGCAGAAATTGCCTATGAAGTTGG
Organism: Saprospiraceae bacterium; assembly: GCA_045106885.1. Lineage (GTDB taxonomy): Bacteria > Bacteroidota > Bacteroidia > Chitinophagales > Saprospiraceae > JAFMDF01. The sequence goes on along the minus strand of JBGCFJ010001092.1, from coordinate 519 downwards.
CTTTAATGACCCTAATTATTTTACCCGATGTTTTACGGAGGAATTCGGAGTCTCTCCTAGTCAGGTTAGAAACAGATAAGAGCTTCTTGGGGATTTGTTTTTGGAGGTAAAAAGGAATTTTTTAGCATAAGCTAAGATAAAAATAAATTGAACCATATTAAACGCGCTAATCACGAGGCAACATAGCGCTGATACCCCTAAATCGCTTCTCGAATCTCCTGTTCCCGACTATAATAAGTCAAATAATCACTAATCCATTGCCAATTTCCCCGAGTATCCCAAAACCAATACCATCGTTGTTTAGGTTTAGACAACACTTCCGTATTAGCATTCGTGCCAATTAATAATAAACCGATGCCTCGGTATCGACATATTTTTTGTAGCATTTTCCGTTTCTCTTCTGTCAAAGCTTTAAAAGCATCTTTAGAAAAAGCCAACCATTGTTCATTAGCAGGATACTGCTTGAGTTGGGTAATCACATCAACCGTTTTATGTCGGTAACTTCGCCAAGTTAGTAAA
>JBGCFJ010001091.1:0-6037 GCA_045106885.1 Saprospiraceae bacterium | reverse complement strand
AACTTGTGTGGAAGGAAGTGAAGAGTTGAATATTGTTTCTTTACCAGCAAACGGAGTAGCACCTTACGTATATAATTGGAGTGGACCAAATGGCTTTACATCAACAGATTCGATTGCGACGATATTAAATATGACAAGTGCTGCAAGTGGAAATTATACTTTACAAATCACCGATGCGAATGGTTGTACAAGTGAAATAGCGAGTACAGAAGTAGATATAACAGATGGTTTGGCAGAGCCAGTAATAACAGCATCAAATACTATCTGTCATGGAGAAGAAATCACACTAAGCGTAGCACCAATAAGTGGCAATAATGTGACTTATAATTGGTCTACGCCAAACAATACTACTATCGGAATTACAGGGCAAAATACAAACATGATTTTTATAAATCCGATAGATAGTTTGACCCATCCCGGGACATATTCATTGGAAGTAACGGTGGACGGCTGTACAGCTCAATCCGATACTTTCCAATTGAATATATTACCTTCACCAAGTGTGAATCCAACGGTAAATTTAAGTACTATTTGTGTGGGTGGTTCGCTGCAATTAATGGCGAATGCAACCAATGCAGTACAGTATGAATGGAGTGGACCGAATAACTTTACAGCAGCGGTCCCTAACCCAAGTATTAATGATATTGGATTGTTGGATAATGGTCAATATGGGGTGACGGTGACGAATGCGAGTGGTTGTACCGCAGTTGGATTTGTGAACGTAAATACGATTACATTAGCAGCAGAAATTCCTACGATTATAACGAATGCACCGATTTGTGAAGGGGAAGATTTAATCTTAACGACTAGTGCTTCAGGAACTAATTTTGATTGGATTGGACCACTAGGAGGTAGCAGCAATACTTTATTAAATAATCCTTTTTTACAAACGACTAATGATACAACTATTATTCCGTTTGGGGATGCGGCTTATTTGTCAGGTAGTTGGTCTGTTCGAGTGACAGATGCCAATGGCTGTACCGCAGAATCTACGCCAATAGAAGTAGGGATTAATTCTATTCCAATCGCACAAGCTTTTAATAATGGACCAATTTGCCCAAATAGTTCGGTTCAGTTACTAGCAACTAGCAACCAGCAACCAGCAACAACCAGCTATGAATGGAGAATAGTAGGCGACCCAGCTATTATTTCAACGGAACAAAATCCAACTTTTGATAATATAAATGACACGACTCAATACGAATTAACGGTAACTGCAAACGGTTGTATTGCTACTAAAGATACAACCACGGTGATAGTGTGGCAATCACCTACAGTGACCCCATCTTTGACTTATACTTTGAATAATGATTGTTCGCCTTCAGACTTACAATTATTTGCCAATGAAACCCTCGGTTCAAGTGCCATCGCAATATATCAATGGACAGGGCCAGACAACTTTACTTCAACCTTACAAAATCCAATTATCGCCAATGCTGCGACTGTCAATAATGGCACTTACAGCTTGGTGGTAATAGATGAAAATGGTTGTATGGCAACAGGGGCAACAGAAATTACGATTATTACAAGTGCTACATCCGTACCATTTATTACAGGAAACGGACCTAGTTGTGTCGGGGAAAGAATTCTTTTAGAAATTCCAACTTATAGTGGTTCATCGGTCGTTTATGAATGGGCTAAAAATGGAGTGGCCATTACTAATAGTAATAATTCGCAATTGATTTTAGACCCTGTTAGTATTGCAGATACGGGCAATTATACAGTGGAAGTAGTCGTAGATGGATGTACCTTAAATAGTACGACTTACGATTTAGATATTTATGAAAAACCTGATTTTACTTTAAATAATGATGTCGTTGTAACTTGTACAGATGGACTTTCAGATTTACAATTTCATGCGGAAAACGTTACAGGGGCATTGCCATTACAATATAATTGGACAGGTCCTAATGGTTTCGTTACTACAGCAGATACCATTTTTTTAAGTAATGTTAGTGAAGCCAATAGCGGGGTTTATAGTTTACAAATTACAGATGCAAATGGCTGTCAAAGTACTACTAAATCTTTAACGGTTACTATCTCAGAAGGGCTTCCAGAACCTATTTTAAACACAACTGGTACCACTTGTGAAGGGGAACGAACAGTCCTTTTCGTACCTATTTATGAAGGTACTTTTGTGACTTATGAATGGTATAAAGATGGTCTTGAAATTGTCAATAATAATAATGAATTAATCCTAAATCCTGTTACGACTAATGATATTGGGCGCTATTCGGTAACAGTTCGAGTCGATGGTTGTCAAGCAAATTCAGATACGCTAGACCTTGAAATTTACGAAACGCCAACTTTTACGCTGGATAACGATATTAATATTGTTTGTACGAACGGTATTTCTAACATAGCATTCCAAGCGGAAAATATCCAAGGCGTTGCACCTATTCAATATGCCTGGACAGGACCGAATGGATTTACCTCTACCGAAGATACGGTCAGATTTAACAATATTACCGAAGCAAATCAAGGGGTTTATACTTTGGTAATTACAGATGCGAATGGCTGTCAAAGTGAAGCGAATTCTTTAACTATAAATATTACAGATGCTTTAGCAGAACCAATTATTAGTTCTTCTGGACCAATTTGTGAAGGCGGAGAAATCACTTTAAGTGTACCAACTTACGAAGGAGTGAATGTCACCTATAATTGGCAAACACCAAATGGCACGAATACAAATATAACGGGTTTAAATAGTAATAGTATTACCATTAATCCAGTCAATAACGGAACACATGCAGGCAGTTATTTATTGACGATTACAGTGGATGGTTGTAGCGCAGTTTCTGATGCTTTCCAATTAAACGTTTTACCAGCACCAACGGTCAATCCAACCGTGAATTTTACGAATATTTGTGAAGGCGGTAATTTACAATTAATCGCAAATGCGACCGATGCTATTGGATATGAGTGGGCAGGACCAAATGGATTTACGTCCACTTTGCCAAACCCAGTTATCAATAATATTACCCAATTAAATAATGGTCAATATGGTGTGACAGTCACCAATACAAGTGGTTGTTCCGCAACTAATTTCATCACAGTAGATAGTATAACTACAGCTATAGAATTACCGACAATTACGACGAATAGTCCAATTTGTGAAGGCGAAGATTTAATCCTACAAACAAGTTCAAGTGGTGTTAAATTTGAATGGATTGGGCCATTAGGTAGCAGTATGATTACTTTACAAAATAATGCCGCTTTAACAACGACCACGGAAAGCACAACCATTACCGCAGGCAGTGCGCCTTATCTAGCAGGTTCATGGTCAGTTCGAGTAACGGATTCCACAGGTTGCATCGCAGAATCCGCACCAATTGAGGTCATCATCAACCCAATTCCAGTAGCCGAAGCATTCAATAATGGACCAATTTGTCCAAATAGTTCCGTGCAACTACTCGCAACCAGTCCCGATGTATCGGGACAACCCGCAACTGGCAACTCGCAACTGACAACTCGCTACGAATGGCGAAAAATAGGAGATGCCACGATTATCTCAACAGAACAAAACCCTATTTTTAACAGCTTAAGAGATACCACAAGTTACGAATTGACGGTCATTTCGGAGAACTGTTTCTCTGCCAAAGATACTACGACCGTGATTGTTTGGGAAGCACCAATAACGGCACCAACAACGACTTACACTTTACAAGCAGATTGTTCGCCAGAAGATTTACAATTAATGGCAAATGTAACGCTTAGTTCGGGAGCAATTGTCAGTTATAATTGGACAGGCCCAAATGGTTTTACGTCTACTTTAGCTAATCCAATTATTAGCAATGCAACGGCAGCAAATAATGGTACTTATAATTTAATCATTACCGATGAAAATGGTTGTGCTACTAGTGGTGCAACCGAGATTAATAATATCACAAACTCCGCTAATATTCCTTTTATTGTTGCTAGAGGGCCAACTTGTGCCAACGAACGGGTAGTCTTACAAATTTCGGCTTATGCAGGAATAGATGTAGTTTATTTATGGAGAAAAGATGGTGTAGCAATTGCGGATAATAATAATCCACAATTAATCTTTAGTCCAGTAACTCCAGCAGATGCAGGGACTTATACAGTACAAGTGGCGGTAGGTAATTGTATTTTAAATAGTACCGCTTATGAATTGACTATTTACGAGCAACCGAATTTTACCTTGGACAATGATATTGAAATTAGTTGTACGGATGGTTTACAAGATATTTCTTTCCAAGCAGAAAATATTACGGGCGCTTTGCCTTTACAATATAATTGGACAGGGCCCAATGGCTTTATTTCTACAGAAGATACTATCCATTTAAGGAATATTGCAGCAGAGGACGCAGGCGTTTATACGCTAAGTGTTGCTGATGCAAATGGCTGTGTAAGCCCTGCGAAATCTCTCTCTCTTACTATTTCGGATGGCTTAGTAGAACCAGTATTGACCCAATCGGGCATTACTTGTGAAGGAGGAACGATTGCCTTGGCCATCCCTGTTTATAATGGGAGTGCCGTCAATTACAACTGGTTTAAAGATGGTGTTTTATTGGTGAATAATAGCAATCAATACCTTATCAATCCAGCGACGACGGCAGATAATGGACGTTATTCCGTAACGGTGATTGTTGATGGATGTAGTACCAATTCTGATACTTTAGATATTGAAGTTTATGAACAACCAACGGTTAGTATAGCGAACGTTGCGCCACAAAATTGTGTGACAGGTTCAGAAGAGTTGTCTTTGGTAGCTTTACCAAATAATGGTGTTGCACCTTATACTTATGCGTGGAGTAATGGCAACGGATTATTGGCAACGGATTCTATCTTAGTATTGACGAATATCAATAGCTCTTTTAGTGGGATTTATACCCTAAAAATTACAGATTCGAATGGTTGTGTAAGTGAAATTGCCTCTACAAATGTGGACATTACTGATGGCATAGCAGAACCAATTCTAAGTCAATCAGGCATTACCTGCGAAGGTGGTGAAATAATCCTATCTACTCAGATTTACACAGGAAATACCGTCATGTATAATTGGTTTAAAGATGGTGTTTTATTAAATAATATTAATAATCAATTAATCATTAATCCAGCGACGGTAGCAGAGGACGGACGATATACCGTTACCGTTATTGTAGATGGTTGTGCGGCGAATTCTGATACTTTAGACCTTGAAATTTACGACCGACCAACGGTTACATTATTGTCAGATATTAATCAGTCTTGTACCAATGGGCTACAAGCATTTGAATTATATGCGACAAATACTACGGGTGTTGCCCCATTTTTATATCAATGGACAGGACCAAATAATTATACATCCAATGCAGATACTGTTTTAATTAACAACACCAACATAAATAATGCGGGTGTTTATACGCTAATTATTACGGATGCGAATGGCTGTCAATCTTTCCCTCAATCTGTTTCTGTCAATATATCGGAAGGATTGGATGAACCAATTATTCAATCTACAGGCATTACTTGTGAAGATGACCAAGTGACCCTAAATGTTCAAGAATATAATGGCATTAGCGTAGATTACGATTGGTATAAGGATGGTGTTTTATTACCAAGTATTAATAATTTCTTATTCATTACGCCTGTAAAATTAGAAGATATTGGCAAATATTCTGTTACCGTTACGGTAGATGGATGTGTGGCGAATTCTGATACGTTTGATTTAAATTTATATGCGAAACCATTCGCAGAAATTGCTTTTGATGCGCCACAAGTTTGTTCTAGTATTTCTGATGATTTAGATTTGAATGCTATTGTGGTAGCGGGAGAACGACCATATCGTTATGATTGGAGAGGACCAAATAATTTCTTCTCTAGCGATTCTATTGCGACTATTGTTAATATTACCAATGAAAATAGTGGCATTTATACCTTAGTGATTACGGATGCCAATGGTTGCGTTAGTGATATTACTTCGACGGTAGTAGACATTACTGAAGGTTTAGCAGAACCAGTAATCATGGCAAGTGACCCCGGCTGTCAAGGCGAATCTGTTTCTTTGAGCATTATCCCTTATGTTGGTCAAAAT
>JBGCFJ010001090.1:0-5258 GCA_045106885.1 Saprospiraceae bacterium | reverse complement strand
AGAAGATGTACAAAAATTGTATCAAGAACTAACAACATTAAAAAATGAGGATATCGGGGTGGTTTTTAAGATTGAAAACAAAGAGGCTTTTGAAAATTTGTCACTCATTTTATTTGAGGCAATGAAAAGACCTAAAATAGGCGTAATGATAGCTAGAGGAGACCTAGCAGTAGAATTGGGGTATGAGCGAATTTCTGAAGTACAACAACAAATTTTATGGTTTTGTGAGGCTGCTCATATTCCCGTCATTTGGGCCACCCAAGTTTTAGAAAGTTTAGCAAAAAAAGGTATTGCTACTAGAGCAGAAGTATCCGATGCGTCCTTAAGTGCACAAGCAGAATGTGTCATGCTAAACAAAGGACCATTTATCGTTGAAACGGTACAAATGCTTAAGCAGATTTTAGTAAGAATGGAGGCGCATGGTGTTAAGAAAAAATCCACTATGCGAGCTTTAAATGTGGCTAAGTTGAAATTAGACAAATTGGCTGAAGTTAGTTAGGTAAGCTCGTTTTTATAGAACCATTTAAAATTAATTTTTATGAAAAAGCTAATTATTTTTAGTTGCCTTTTTTTTGTGGCAAGTATTTGGTTTTTCCAAAGTAATTCTAGATTACAAGGGCCAAAAGCTAAGAATCATAAACCTTGGATGAATAAAACTAAAACATCCTCAATAGTCTATGTAGAAAATAAGCAATACTTAAAAGGACCAAAAGCTAAGAATGCTAAACCTTGGCATCAAAAGAAAGAAGGAGAATATCTTCAAACAGTTGCTACAGGTAATCGTTCTTTTTTGAAAGGACCAAGCGCTAAAAATACTAAATATTGGCAATCCACCTATGCTAACAAAACTAGTACGCTAGTTACCTCCGATAGTATAGATTCTAGAGTAATCACCGAAGAATAAAATAATGAATATGATACTATCTCCAAATAAAACTTTACTAGAAGATATAACAGCAGCAAAAAAGGCTGGATTTACTGAAGATTTCATGTACCAGAAAGGGCATCTAATTGGTAGAAGTAATAAAAGAAAATATGCAAAGAAGGATTGTAAACTTATCGAATCATGTCGGCATGAGGGACTTAGCAATCCTTCGGATGCCTCTATACTTTTTCTCATCGAATGTACAGATGGAACTAAAGGCTGTTTAAGTAGTGCTTATGGAGTTGGTGCAGACACAGATTTAATTGAATTTGTTTTAGCTATTAAAAAGAATAAATCTGAGATGTAGAAGTACTTCCTTTTTTTGATAAGCTTGTCCACTTATTCCTCTATTGTTACCAAAAAAAGATTGACAAATTAAAATAATTATAGTAAATTTACGTTTTATTATAGTAATACTATTATTTGAAATTGTAAAACATTTAATTTATGAAAAATAAAGAATTTGTTAATCAAATAACTACCAATAGAGCTAAGCTTTTAGGGTTCGCAATGAAGTTAACCCGCAATCAAGAAGATGCCAACGATTTGATGCAAGAAACAGTTTACCGTGCCTTTAAAAATTTAAATAGTTTTCAGCCTAATAGTAATTTTAAAGCGTGGATTAGCATGATTATGCGTAATACTTTCATCAATAAATATAGGAAGGATAAACGGAGGTTCAATCATGAGAATGATTTAGAGCAAGAACGAAAAGTAAAATTAAAGGCAACTGTAAACAATCATGGAGAGTCTAACAAAACGGTAGAAGAATTAACGGGTTTAATTAACCAACTTAAAGATGATTTAAAACGTCCATTCTTATTACGCTATAGTGGATACAAATATGATGAAATATCAGAAGAACTTGGAATACCACTAGGTACCGTTAAGAGTCAGATATTCTACGCTAAAAAGAAGTTAAGAATTATGATAAAAGAAACTTATGCCATTAAGCATTTTTCTGAAATTGCAGCTTAAGAAAAACTTTATAGCCTAACAGACAATCATTATTGCAAATATAGACCCTCTAAGGATGACAAAAGTTAATAGAAAGAGCCTCATTAAATCGATTTATTAATCAAAGTCATCCCTTTTAAAAGAAATCATTAGCTAATAACATAATCACGTCGGGTGATTTTCAATTAGGAACAAGCCGATTTCTAGGCTTGTTTCTTTTCAAAAAACAAAAAATAATTGATTATGCACATTCTTATCAAAAACGTTGCAAAAGTACCCAATAAGCATATTAAGTTATTGAAATGGAAAATATATAATTTAGCAGAAAAGTTTAAAAATCTAATTTATGTTGAGGCATTTATTACTTCAGAAGGTAGACATCCTGTTGAATATATTTTAAAACTTCGATTAGGGATACCTGGGCATGATATTGTAATTACCAGAAAATCTAGTCAAATAGAAAAGTGTATTCGTCAAATAGAAGACAACGCCCATATTCGACTAGTAAACTCAAAAGAAAAAGTACTTTGGTAAACATTAAACATCACTAAACAACAAAAAATTAGCATCATGAAAAAATCAATGTTGTATTCTTTAGGAATGATAGTATTAGCAATGATTATTTATTGTGTCCATTTATCTGTTGATAGTTTCTCTCTTCAGGTAAAATTAGGCTTTATGAGTAAAATTTTATTAGTTGTGGGAATCGTTAGCTTATGGCTATTTGGTATTCCAGATACTGTGGCTAAATCAGAAAAGCAATGGTAACTTATATTAGCTACTTATCTTATTTTTATCTTAAGATAGATTTTAATGCCTTATTAAATTTGTAATTACCATTGTTGAATCAAACGCTCCTCCTATTATAGGCTGTTGTGTTACCTGAAATTCAGTTAACACATGCTGCCTAGTATTAACATAAATATAATTAAATATTTCTTGAATCGTAATTTTATAATCTCGATTTATATCTGCATTCCACATTAATCCAGTTACCAGATAGTAAGAAAAAACGCCATGTTTTATCTTACTATCTTCCCAGCTTTGCTCTTTAGCCCCAGAACTTAAAAGTGTAATGGTATTTTCGCCAAAATAATTGGTATCATGTTCTATTTGTCCATTTCCTAGTATAGGAGTTAACATAGAGCCTGCATAACAAGCATCGGCAAAAACAATTTTAGTCTCTGCCGATGACTGATTAATAATTTGCTTGATTTCATTATGGAGTAATAATTCTTCATCAAAAGGACGGAAATATCTTTGCCCACCATGACCAGAAAAAAAGAAAATTAATAAGTCATTATCTTTAGCTTTTCGAAATTGATGCCGCATCGCTTTAATAATATTTGCCTTGCTTGCAGACTGATTGACTAGCAGACTAACATTATCGATTTTGAAAGCTCCTAACTTCTCATTCTTCAGTAAATTATAAAATTTAAAGGCATCATTTTCAGTATATTGTAAGTTATTTACATTGGTTTGCCGATAATCCGTAATACCAATAACCACTGCATAGACATTTGTATTAAAAGCCAACATGATATTGGTTATCAAGGACAAAAATCCTAGTAATAAATATTTCTTTCCCATTCGTTCAGTTTTTTCAGCGAATGATTCATTAAGAAAACTACCTTTCCAAAAAATGGAAAGGCAGCTCCTATTTAAATCCCCCCATAGAGATTTCTACTAAAAATGATTTGTCTTTATAAATTGCTTGGTAATTAACCGCCCATTTTGGGTAACCATAATATAATAGACACCATCTGACAAGCTACTTATATTAATATTTTGTTGTAAATTATTCGTATCCATTTGCAATACTTCTTTTCCAAAAGCATTGTATATTATAATCATTCTTTCATCAGTCTCATTAAACTCTAATTCAGGTAATTCTACTGTTAAATTATCACTAGCGGGATTTGGATAGACTTTAAGATTAATAGCTCTTGGCGTATTATCGACCAATAATTCGGCATTAAAGTTTTCTCTAATTACAGTCGATTCAAAATTATCTTCATCACCATCTGAGAAATAAATAGCAGAGGCGCCAGCATGTAAATCATTGTATACTGGAGCAGTATTGCCCGAAGTTGTTGGTAAATTAAAACCTAATACTCTACCGCCACTATTTGCTCTTTCTGCTATATAGACGATACTACGTTGTCCATCATAAGCAATGCCTGCAGGATTACCCAAGAAAGTAGCATCCCCCTCGATTCTTACTTGTTCTGTTGAACTAATGACCCCATCTGAACTAGCGATACTAAAGTTATTAATGACTACAAAAGCACCATCATCTGGACTACTTGCTGCGCCAATATCCGTTAATAGCATCCTATCATTTTTGGCGTCATAAGTGATACCATGTGTTCTAACTAAACCATCAATTGAAACTTCAAAAGGATTGGGAATCTCCCTATCTAGTTGATTGAAAAAGTCTTCAAAAACCACTATACGATTGGAGTTATCTTCAACCGTATATAGAGTACTTTCTTCGGCATGGACACCCCACAGATTAAATGGTACATCAACTTTATTTTTTAAGGCTAACGTTTTTTTATCAAAAACCATCAGCCGATTTTTATTACCATTTTCATCATTAGCATCTTGTGCTACCACTAACCAATTCCCACCCACAGTCAATCCTCTACCATTAGAAAACTCTGAGACAGATGACAGGTGAATTAGTGGCATCAGACCTTGGTCTAAAGTTGCACCCGCAGCAATGTATTTGTTTACTGTATTGCGCGTTCGATTAACTTGATACAAAATATCGCTATTTTTATCATAATAAATACCATCTGCATACATATTAGCATTCGGAAATTGCTGTTTCATAATGCTATTATCTTCTTGTACATTATAAGTTGCAATGACTCTTTGGGTGTTAGAAGACACAAAAAATCGGTCTGCTACAGCAGGTGAAGGAGGCGTCGGTCCGCCCATCCCAGTATCACTAGACAAATGAACGGCAGATGCTCCGCTGTATAAATCATTATAAGTAGGCATATAATTTCCAGACATACTCGGCATGGCAAAACCTAAAACTCTACCACCTCCATTCGCCCTTTCGGCCACATAAATCATCATCTCTCCAGGCTCAAAAGCTATATCTACAGGATTGCCAAGAAAAGTCGCATCGCCCGCTACTCTTATTTGTTCTGCAAGAGTGACTGTTCCGTCTGCACTAGCTGTTTTGAAATCTTTAATAATGGTCAAAATACAGGAAATGTTGTATTGAAACCAAGAGGTTCTGATATTTATGACAAATATGATAGTGGAAAACTCTGAGCGAGATCATTTGACGAAATCATAGGGATCGCAACTAATTCATTAAAAGAAAAAACAGGGAGAGAGATACTTGATTTTGAGGTAT
>JBGCFJ010000109.1:0-9562 GCA_045106885.1 Saprospiraceae bacterium | reverse complement strand
AAACAATGTAGCAGTCTCCAATTAAAAAAACCAATTCAAATAAGTTAACCACAAACGACAAGAAATAATACTCACTTTGTAATCATCAAGTCAAATGAAGCGCTTATTTTATCTACTCTATTCATTGCTCTGTTTCTATAGCTGTGATTTTAGTCCAACAAATCCTAGTCATACCATTCCTCAAAGTGGCGCCAGTTTAGCTTTAGACGCATGGACTTTACAAAGAAGTTATCCTTATCAGAAAATTAATAGTCAAAAAATCACCCAAGCTTATCAACAGCAAACATCATTAGCGGTCGATAGAAATAGTCAAGCCAACTGGGAAGGAATTGGGCCAATGAATATTGCAGGTAGAACTTTAGCTTTAGCTTTTCATCCTATTGATTCTAATCTCCTATTTCTAGGGTCTGCTAGTGGTGGACTTTGGAAAACAACAAGTGCTGGTCTTGGTGAGCGTGCTTGGGAACGAGTTAATATCGGGTTTCCAATTTTAGCAGTATCCTGTATAGTCATTTCCCCTCAGAATCCAAACATTATATACATTGGAACAGGAGAAATGTATAATACAACAGAAAGCAAACCAGGGGTAGTGAATAGATTAACTAGGGGAACTTATGGTTTTGGTATTTTCAAATCTACGGATGGCGGAATTAGTTGGGAACAATCATTAGATTGGAGTTATGAAGAAATGCAAGGCGTACAGGACATTGTCATCAATCCATTAAATCCAGCAATTTTGTATGCTGCTACATCTATAGGATTAATGAAAAGCCCAGATGCAGGTAATAATTGGGCACTCGTTCATGATTTACCAATGGCAGTAGATGTGGCTATTCATCCAGTTGACACCAATATTATCTATGTTTCTTATGGAAGTTTATTTGCAGAAACAACTGGCATTTATCGTTCTCGCAATGGAGGAGTAGATTTCACTCAATTAAAACTTGGCATTCCTACTAACTACACGGGCAAAGCCAAATTAGCCATCGACCCTAATTCACCAAATATTGTTTATGCCTCCGTAGCCGATGCTTTTAAAAGTATTGGTTTATTTAAAAGTAATAATGACGGAGACTCATGGGTGCGAGTGAACGACTCAGACATTGCCATTTTTCAAGGTTGGTATGCTCATGACGTAACGGTTAATCCCAATAATTCACAAACAGTTATCCAAGTTGGGATTGATTCGTGGAAGTCTGATAACGGTGGATTTACCATGAATCAACAGACTTCTTGGATAAATGCTCGTTTTGGAAAAAATCCTGTAGGTGAAGCCGATGGACCTCCTAACTATGTACATTCCGATATTCATCAAGCCATATTTCATCCATTAATGACTAATACCCTCTTTTTAGCAACGGACGGAGGGGTCTTTGTTTCTAAAGACGGAGGAATAACTTATGAATCAAGAAACGGTGGTTTACAAACCGCTCAATTTTATGCTAACTTCTCAAATTCCAGTACCAATAAAGATTTAGCCATTGGGGGAATGCAAGATAACTCAACCGCAATTTATACAGGAGAAGCCGCTTGGACAAAAGTTTTGAGTGGAGATGGTATGAGTACTGCCATAGATTTTGAAAGTGATAACATTATTTATGGCTCTGCTCAATTCTTAAATATCTTTCGGTCCGTCGATGGGGGTCAGTCATTTAAAGACATTGCACCAGGCGCTATCGAACCTATTTTTAGAGCGCCATTTGAAATAGCGCCTTCCAATCCAAGAGTCTTATATGCAGGCGGGCGATTGTTATTCAAATCTACTGATAGAGGCAATAATTGGACCACCCCAAATAGCTGGTTTATTGACAATGGAAATGCTATTTTAGCGATTGCAATAGCTCCTTATAATTTTAATAAATTACTAGTCAGTACAGCTCCTAATGTAACGGGGAAAGCGAATATTTTTAGTAGTCTAGATGGAGGAATCAATTGGACAAAATTATCAGGATTACCTGATAGAATAGTCACTGATTTTGCTTTCCACCCAACCAATGAGCATATTGCTTTTATCACTTTCGGAGGATTTGGTAGTTTTCATATTTACCAAACAATGGATGGTGGTAATAATTGGTTTCCTATTGATAATAACTTACCCGATATTCCTCATAATACTATAATAATCGACCCAGAACGACCAGATAATATTTACGTTGGGAATGATTTGGGCGTTTATGTTTCCGAAGATAATGGCGGTAATTGGACACCCTTTATGGAAGGTTTACCAGAAGTGGTTTTAGCGATGCATCTAAGTATTTCTCCAGCCAATCAAAAGCTGAGAATTGCCACCCACGGCAATGGCGTCTTCCAAACAGATTTAGTTGGGAAAGTAGTAAGCAGTATTTCAGAAATAGCAACTCCTGATGTTATAAATTTAGAGCAAAATTTTCCAAATCCAGCTATCCATCAGACAACTATTCCTTTTGAATTGAGCGAACCTAGTCTCATTACTTTAAAGATTTATGACCTAAAGGGAAGTCTAGTCTCAACAAAAAAAATCGCTCAGCAATTTTTGCAAGGCAAGCAACAAATATCAATAAGTATCAATCAACTTTCAGCAGGAAATTATGTTTACCAAATAACAGGAATAACAAAAGGTGGGCAAATATTTAGCAGGAGTAAACGGCTAGTAGTAGGGCAAAAAAAATGAGGATGACCATTTATTTACAGTCATAAATAAATGAATCATCCTTTCGAGTCTCAAAGTAGAGGGGTCTCCTAACGAGATTAACATAAACTAATGGTTCACAGTTTTTTGTTAATGCTACATTCGGAAAACACCATGGTAATCTTCGAAAAATGAAGCCTTCAAAACGGTTTCATAGCTTTTGCTTCTATCTTTCTAGTGTAGTAACTTATTTGGTGAACAATCTAAATATACTTTAATAAAGCAATTTGGAGAAATAAATACTACTGGTAATACCCTACTCTTTTGTTAAGGCTCTTTTTCTTTAAGGTGACAAGCAAAAATGTATCGTCTTCCAATCCGAAAGGAAGACGATGTACATTTTACTTAACACAAACATTAAGATTTTAGTCAGGTGATTTAGGAATATCGGTTTTTGAAACGGCCTTTTTCTTGAATGATAAATTCGTCAAAACGCATGACTTTGTATCTTTAAAAAAGCTGTCAAGTTCAAATTAGTAAGGAGAACTTATAGCAATGAATTATTAACAAATCATCCGTATTCTATTATTTGAACAATTCATCGTTCATCATTCATCGTTTTCTATATATTTTTAAGCCAATTTCGTCCCTGCCCAATTGTGGGATTTAGGGCAAGGTCTGAAATTGAAGGTACTATTCTTTTTGAAGATAAAAGAGAAATCATTTCATTGTCAGATTGTCAACTGTCAGGCTTTTTATGATAAAAGCTAATAATGAATCTCTATTTCTCTTGACAATGTAAAGATGGATATATTAAAATAATTCCTATAATGAATAGACGTGAAGTGGGCAAGCAGAGTAGTGAAATAGATATTTTTAATATTTAAATAAAAAATCTATTATATTGACAGCTAATAGCCAATAAAAATGGCGTAGCTCTTATTAGAGCTACGCCATTTTTATTGACTAATCCCAGTTGTGTATAAGGAATAGCACGGCTTTTGTGACATTAAAAACTAACTTGTTGTCTTTCAGTCAACTGCCTACTGTAATACTGTCCACAGCCTACTGAACTACTCTCCTACAAACAAAGCCGAAATAGACCGATGTTCATGCGTATTACGTATAGCTTTAGAGAATAATTTAGCACTAGACAACACCTTTATTTTCTTAGATTTTCCTCGTAATGGAATCGTATCACAAACGATTAATTCCTTTAACTTAGAATTTTCAATATTTTTATAAGCATCCCCAGAGAGTACAGGATGTGTACATAACGCTCGTACACTCTTTGCACCTTTGTCAATAATAATATCCGCAGCTCGACAAAGTGTTCCAGCAGTATCCACTATATCATCCACTAAAATAACATCCGCCCCTTCCACATCACCAATCACCGTCATTCCTGCTACTTCATTGGCTCGTTTTCTGTACTTATCACAAATGACTAGCGGTCTAGTAAAATATTTTGCATAAGCTCTAGCTCTTTTTACACCACCTACATCAGGAGACGCAAAAGTGACATTACTTAAATTTTGTTTTTCTAAATAAGGCATATAAATCGCCTCACTTTTTAAGTGGTCTACAGGAATATCAAAAAATCCTTGAATTTGGTCCGCATGAAAATCCATCGTCATCACTCTATTAGCACCTGCTGTCTGCAATAAATTGGCAATCAACTTAGCTGAAATAGGGACTCTAGGCTTATCTTTTCTATCCTGTCGAGCATAGCCAAAAAATGGAATAACAACGGTAATATATTCCGCAGAAGCCCTTTTCGCTGCATCAATCATTAGAAAAAGTTCCAACATATTATCAGCAGGCGCAAAAGTTGATTGAATCAAAAAGACATAACATCCTCTTACTGATTCTTGAATAACTGGCTGCATTTCTCCATCTTTAAATTTCTGGAGTTTACATTTGCCAAGTGGATGTCCATAAAAATCAGCAATTTCTTCTGCCAAATAAATTGATTCTTGTCCAGCGAATATTTTTACCTTAACCATTAGATTAATTAGATGTGTTTTAAAGAAGATAAAGGGGTTTACTTCTTTTGAAATAAGTGTTTGGTAATTGAATGCGCCACAAAGTTACATATTTAACTAAGCCGCATCTAGCTAAAACAGTCGTTCTTTATAAATGTTGGACAAAAAAGAAAATGCTTATTTTTCAAATAATTTTTCAAATCTTAAAGAGCATCAAATAACTTTCTGATTGTCAGTTTTTTACAACAAGGAAATTGCATTAAATAAAATAATAATTTATAATTAAAAAAATATAATAGAATTTACAAATATTTAAAGGGAGTCGTAAAAACAGGACCTAGAATCAAACTAGAATCCTATAAATGACTATTTAAAAATCTTTTTTTCAGTGATTACTTAACAGGATAAATCAATATCCGTCGTGTCAAATTCACATTTGCCGAATATTACAAGTAATTTGTCGAAGTAATAAGTAATAATTCCTAAAAAATATTACTTTTATTACTAAGAATGAGAGCATTGCTCACCCGACATAATATTAATTTTTTTAGAATAGAGATTAGAGAATAGAGATTAGCGACTAAATCGTCCAAAATCTCTGTTCTCTAATCTTATATCTCTATTCTTAAAATAAATAGCTAGCTAAAAAAATAAACATGATTTTACTAAACCTTGGAGATTGGTGGATTGCACTAAGTGGTCCTCATCAAGCATTTTGGGGCATTTCTATTGTATTTAGTATTTTATTTCTCATCCAATTTGTTTTTAGTTTAATTGGATTAGATGCAGATGCTGATATAGATGGTGATATGGATATGTCAGGAGATATGGATATGGACCCAGGATTTGGCATGGATGCTGATTTTACGGTGTTTTCTGTAAGAAGTATTATTGCCTTTTTTACCTTTTTTGGTTGGACAGGTGTATTAGTATTAAATGCAGGAGGAGATGTCTTGACTGCATTAGGCTTCTCTTTTTTATCAGGAACAGTTGCTATGTTAATAGTAGGCTATCTTATTTATTTATTCTCCAAACTTAGTGAAGACGGGAATATTGACATGGAAAATGCCTTATTAAATACAGGAGAGGTTTATTTAACGATTCCTGGAGAAGAAGGTGGTCAGGGTAAAATCCATATTACTATTAACAATTCTTTTAGAGAAATAAATGCAGTTACGAAAAATTTTACGCCATTACCAACAGGCTCAAAAATTCGAGTGATTGAAATAATTGAGGATAATCTACTATTAGTCGAACCAATAGAAGATTTATTAGAATAATCGAAATTATCAGATTTTTAATCCTAAAAATGTTTTTTTAGGAAAAAATCAATAATAATTTAGTAATTTAAAAACTTTATCATAAAAATTCATAACCCGTAAACTTCTTTAAACATGACGCACATTTTTTTAATTCTCGGTATAGGTATTTTAGGTATTATTCTTCTAATGGGGCTTTGGTTCATTACTAGATATAAACGTTGTCCCTCAGATAAAGTATTGGTAATCTATGGTCGAACTGGACAAGGTTCTGCCAAATGTATTCACGGTGGTGCTGCCTTTGTATGGCCAGTTATTCAAGATTACGAATATTTAGACTTGACGCCTATTTCTATTGATGTAGATTTGAAAGGAGCTTTGAGTAAGCAGAATATACGGGTAGATGTACCATCTCAATTTACCGTTGGGGTGTCCAATAAGGAAGGCATCATGCAAAATGCGGCAGAAAGATTATTGGGTATTCAAAGAAATGATGTACAAAGACTAGCTTATAATATTATTGTTGGTCAGATGCGTTTAGTCATTGCTACGATGGATATTGAGGAAATAAATGTAGACAGGGATAAGTTTTTGGCAAATGTAACGAAGAATGTTGAGGGAGAATTAAGCAAAATTGGATTACAGTTAATCAACGTAAACGTTACCGATATTCAAGATGAGTCTGGTTATATTAATGCCTTGGGTCAAGAAGCAGCAGCAAAAGCCATCAATGATGCAAAAATGAGCGTAGCAGAAAAGACTAGAGATGGTTCTATTGGAGAAGCGAACGCTAGAAGAGACCAGACTATTTCAGTATCTTCTGCACAGGCATCAGGGAAAGTCGGGGAAGCAGAAGCTGCGGCTAAAGCAATTGAAGGAGAAAACTTAGCAAAAATTAAAATTGCAGAATCTGATGCACTAAGACGACAAAGAGAAGCGGAATATTTGCGAGCAGCAACTGCTTCTGAAAAAACGCAAGCGGCAAAAGCATTAGAAGAGGCTTATTTGGCAGAGCAAGTTGCGGAGGAAGCTAGAGCGAAAAAAGAAATGGCCACCAGGCAAGCAGATACTATTGTACAAGCAGAAATTGCTAAACAAAAGCAAATCATTGATGCAGAAGCAGAAGCAGAGCAAATTAGAGCTTTAGCAAGAGGGGAAGCAGATTCTATATTCCTAAGAAAAGAAGCAGAAGCAAAAGGTCTGTATGAAGTCTTAAACAAACAAGCAGCAGGTTTTGACCAATTAGTTAAATCCGCTGGTGGAAATTCTAAAGATGCCGTTTTAATGTTGATTGCAGATAAATTAGAAGATTTAGTTGCAACACAAGTTGAAGCAATTAAGAATATTAAGATTGATAAGGTCACTGTTTGGGAAGGTGGCAACAGTGAAGGAGAAGGAAACTCTACTTCTAAGTTTGTTTCTGGTTTGTATAAATCAGTCCCACCACTAAATGATTTATTCAATATGGCTGGTATGGATTTACCTCAATATATGGGTAGTCAACAAAAAGAAGTAGTGGAAAAAGCAGAAGTAATTGAAGTAAAAGAGAAAAAATAATTGGTACTGAACTAATCTTCTACTTATTTAAATCGACTAAAACGCCTGATGATAATTTCGTCAGGCGTTTTTTTATGTCATCAAAAAATAGCTCGTAATAATGAGAGGTGAAAATAAATTTGTTACCCTTTGAAAATGATTATATGAAATTTAGATTTTTTCAATAGTTTTCTTTAAAAATTTATTGAATAGTCCTTCTATTGAAGAAATTTTTAGCGAAAAATAGTGGGAAAAGATATTTTCAAATAGTTATAATTTAAAGAGTAACAAGTCTAATCGCCATCTATTATTATTTATTACCAAACTTCCATTAAATAACTTCTGCCAACTAAGGTTAATAATAACAATAATGCGATAATCAATAACCAAAATCGAATATCTTTAAAAATACCTGTATTATCTTCAAATAGCATGTGCCTATGTTTTTTTTGTTTATATCAAGTAACAAGTAATTATTTGTTACTTCATACCTAACCATAAATATAAGTAACAAGAAAGGTAAAACTTGCTTTAATGAAGACAAATTATTCATTAAAGTAATATTTAGACAGTAAACGTTACTATCTTGTCACTAAAATTTATTAAATAAAAGAGGGGAAAGTAAGAAATCAATCCATAAAGGTGGTTATACCTTGGTCGAAAGGGAGGATAGAAACCAGTTAAAAAATTGATTGATTACATTTATGGATGGGGATAAAATGTAGTCTATTTTTCTTTATATACTAAGCTATTTTTCAAAAAGGATGCCAATACGATTTTTGTTAATATAAAAAAGGAAAATATGCTAGAAATAAACAGAAGTTAAAGGGTTTAAAATGGAATACATAATTTGGCAGTGGCAGTGGCAGTGGGCAGTGGCAGTGGGCAGTGGCAGTGGCAGTGGGCAGTGGAAGTGGCAGTGGGCAGTGGCAGTGGGCAGTGGGCAGTGGCAGTAAGCAGTGCAGGCTGACCGCGAATGGTGTTTGTATCGTACGTAACCGCCAAATTTATTTGGCTGGTTCTGTGTAACACACTGACAATCAATTCGTGTACAACCTACCAAATAAATTTGGTGGTTACGAAAAGCATTCACAGTCAGCCTGAGTGGGCAGTGGGCAGTAAAAGCTTGATTTTCAATACTAAAATTTTACCTAGACATAGTTATTTGAAAAGTCTCTAAATTTACATACTTCAATCCTTATTTATAATTAAAAGTAATATGGTCACCTGTATGAATCTGATAAGCATCCGTAAACCCTGCTAAAACTTCTAATACATACATAGCTTTACCTCCAGAAGGAATAGACAATTCAGATAAAGGAGTCGTTCCTTTACTAATCCTAATAATTTCTTTATCCTGATTTAAAAAGAGAATATCCAAGGATAAATAAGTGTTTTTCATCCAAAAGGTCCGATAGTCTGCTCTGTCAAAAACAAAAAGCATTCCTCCATTTGCAGGCAAAGAACGTCGGTGCATCAATCCTTGTTCAATTTCATAAGCTGATTCAGATACCTCTATTTCGATACTAATCATATTATCATCCGTCTGGGCATCTAAAAAGGTAAGGGTTCCTTCTTTCATAAATTTCAAATTAGCAGACGCTGCATACAAACTATTCTGCTTTGGTTTAAAATAAAATTTTCTAACTAAAAAAAACGCAGCCAAAGCAATTAAAAAAACAATAAAGATAATTAAATCATTACTGGATTCTGTTTTAGATTGCGTTTTCCCTTTGTGCTCTTTTTGGGAACTATTATCAGTTTGTTGATGCTCGCCTCCATCATTTCGATTGTCATTTCTGTTTCGATTGTCATTCCTGTTCTGGTGATCATTACGATTCCGATTGTCATTCCGACCTTGATTCCGATTATTATTTCTATTGGGAGGTCGATTACCAGATTTATAATGTCGTTTCTGTTGTGCCATTTCGTCAATTTAATTCACTGAATATCTTTTCTATAACTACATACAGCTCCTGCAAAATAAAAAGAAAATCTTTAGCACTTAAATAATTTCGATATTCTCTGTAGTATTTAGGGGCGAGGAAAATAATAACCTACCAGCCTGGCGGATTCTTTTTACTTTTAGCTGCGTTAAAATTATTCAACGTAGCAACGGCTATGCTGAATAATTTTGCCTTGCTAAAAGAAAAAATAACCTCGTCAGTTCTGGT
>JBGCFJ010001089.1:0-3862 GCA_045106885.1 Saprospiraceae bacterium | reverse complement strand
AGATATTACACCGGGCGCTGGACCTTATGAGTGTGATGAGCAAAAAACATGGACTGCTAGTGCTATTGATTGTTCTGACCAAAGTGTAATCACTTGGATTGGTAGATTATATGATGTTAATGGAAATGTTGTTAAAGAAGTGGAAACCAATAGTTTAACTTTTACGGTAACTAATAAAACTTCTTATTATGCTGAATTCTGGGCCTACGATGGTTGTGGAAATTCAGGCGGAAATAAAGGAGAGATTATTCAATTTTGGGACTGTAAAAAACCAACACCTTATGTCTTAAATGGAGTAGTAGTTGAACTAGGTGAAACAGGAAGGACCCAAGTTTGGGCGGCTGACTTAGATAAAGGATCTTTCGATAATTGTACAGATCAGGCTAATTTAAATTTAAGTATCTGGCATGAGAATATTGGAGATGCACCAACTGACTTAGCAGGTGTTCAAGCATTGCCTAAGGTTATCACTTTAGGATGCCTTGAAGTAGGTAATCAATCTGTACAGATTTATGCTGCTGATGAAGAAGGAAACTGGGATTATGTGAAGACTTATGTACTTGTTCAAGACAATATGAATGCTTGTAGTAACAATGACCCTAATGGTATGAGTGTAGTTGCAGGAACAATCATGAATGGCTTTAGCCAAGAAGTGGAATTTGTAACTGTAGCAGTAAATGGGGCAGAACAAAAAACATTGACAACGAAGGAAGATGGACAGTACCAGTTTTTATTACCACAAGGTGGTGATTATACACTTACACCAGTGAAGGATATGAATCCGTTAAATGGTGTATCTACCTTTGACTTAGTATTAATTAGCAAGCATATCTTAGGAACTCAGCCTTTTGATAGTCCTTATAAGCATATTGCTGCAGATGTTAATAAATCTGGAGGCATCACAGCTTTTGATATGGTTCAATTAAGACAATTAATATTAAATATTACATCTGAATTCCCTAATAATGATAGTTGGAGATTTGTAGATGGTAGATTTACCTTTACTACTACTAATCCTGCTGGAGAGGCGTTTAATGAGTTTGTAAGCATCAACAACTTAAATGCTAATATGGAATCTATGGATTTCACAGCAGTTAAGATTGGTGATGTTAACGCAAGTGGTTCTGCTAATAGCTTAGTTGCTGGTGAATCACGTACAACTAATGGTACATTGAACTTGAATGTCACGGATCGTTTCGTAGAAGTTGGTCAAACAGTAACGGTAGCATTTACTGCTGCTAATATTGCGAATACCACTGGATTCCAATTCACCTTGAATGCTGCTGGAACTGCGGAGGTTGTAGAAGGTGTAGCTAAGGCTGCTAACTTCAATACTAACTTGGCTGAAAGAGGTTTAATCGCTGCTTCTTGGAATGGAGTGGCTACTGCTAATGATGTATTGTTTGCATTGACTTTCACTGCCAATACAACTGGCTTATTAAGTGAAATGATTGAAATTTCTTCAGATGTCACTGCTGCTGAAGCTTATAACAATGAAGGAGAATTATTAAATGTAGCTATTAATTTCAACAGTACTGCAATTGCAGCTGGATTTGAATTGACTCAAAATACGCCTAACCCGTTCAGTGAAGAAACGTTAATTGGATTTAATTTACCAACAGCAGGAACAGCAACATTGAAAATAATGGATGTACAAGGTAAAGTATTAAAAGCTATTACAGCTGATTATGCTAAAGGATATAATACTGTATCTGTAAATGCAAATGAGTTGGGTGCTACAGGTGTACTTTATTACCAATTAGAAGCTGCGGATAATATTGCTACTAAGAAGATGATTATTATTGAATAATAAATACTTGAGAAATACTTAAAGTTAATTTTAAGTAATAAAAATTACATCGGGGATATTTTTTATCCCCGATGCTTCTACTACTTTTAGAAAAATAGCAACCAATCTATTCATTGAGAACTTACTAAACGTACACCGTTTGAAGCTTTTGTTTACTATTATTGAATTTTAAAAATTAGCAGAACGGTTTTTATTAGACTTGTTACTCTTTCAGAGAGGTATTTATTAAAGGGTAACAAGTCTATTATAGATTTAATTAAATTATTACCGATTTAAGTACAAAGAAAAATTTGGTCGCTACTAATTAAAGAGCGTACCCTCAACCGATTAGAGACTGTTCAAATAACTGTGTTTAGGCAAATCTTGGTAAAAAACGAATGTCTATTCACCTACTTTATCCATGCTGTTAGGCACAAGATGTACAAACTCCTGAAATGATTAAGTCCATTGTATCAATCTGGTATCCTTTAGCAAGACTGGTAATTTTAGGAACGGAAACTTGATTTAAGCAAATAGTTTTCTCACAAGCAGTACAATGAAAATGCGCATGATTATCTTCGTGGTTGTGCCTATAACAAAGTGCATATTTGGGATGTTTTGTTCCATCTGATACCCTGTGAATAAGTCCTTTATCCACAAAAGATTTTAGTGTACGATAGAGGGAGATTCGATTAATACCTACAACATTTGTTTCTATTTCTTTTAGCGATAGTACCTGATTGGTTTTATGGAAGACAGCTAATACTTTTTTCGGTTTTCAGCCATAACCAAGCCACTAGTGGTTCAAATCATAAGTAATTGATAGTTTAATCGAGTGTATTTTTTCGTTAGACAAGGCATTTTTTTTAAGAATAGCCGTGATATTTGAGAAAAAAATAACGCGGTATAACGGAAAAAGACACCGATTTAACCTGTCAAGGATTTATGACTTGAACCACTAGCCCTTATAATTGCTATAACATCTGTCATGATTCTAGGTTAATTGACGTGTATTATAAAGAAATTTTATTTATTGAGACTAAAATATCTTAAATTAGCGTTAGTTTTGCAACATCGTTGCATATAAGTTTGTTTTGACAAAAACGAACGCATTAATTTTTTAATTTAGTACTTGACATTTTGAATCTTAAAATCACATTTATTGCTTGCCTTTTATGTATTGGAGGATTGACCGTAAAAAGTCAAACAAAAGAGCATTGTGATTTTAAAATAGAGGGAAGAGTTTTTGATTTATTGACCAAAGAAGCCCTTTCTTTTGTGACCATTCAAATTAGTGGTACAAGCATTGGTACTAACTCAAATGATGAAGGCTTTTTCTCCATAGAAAATGTATGTGAAAAAGAATACGATTTAGTTTTTTCCAGAATTGGCTACAAAGATTTTCAACATCACCACGATTTTCATCATCCTGAAATGGAAATCTATTTGGCAGAAGAAAAATATAATTTAGAGGGAATTACCGTAGAGGCGAAAAAAAGTGAAGCTGATTTGCAGTCCGTTAGTAGCACCAAACTTTCTGGTGATGTCTTAAAAAGTGTCAAAAGTGAGTCTTTGGGAGAAATAACCAGCCAATTTACGGGAGTCGGTATGTTGAATACAGGCCAAAATATCTCCAAACCAATTATTCATGGTTTACATAGTAATCGGGTATTGGTGATTAATAATGGTATTCGACATGAATTTCAAAATTGGGGCGGCGACCATGCCCCCGAAATCGACCCTTCTTTATCCAATGAAATTGAAGTCGTTAAAGGAGCCGCTACCGTTCGTTTTGGTCCCGATGCCCTCGGTGGCGTTATTCTAGTCAGTCCTTCCAAATTGGAAATGTCTAGTCCACTTAAAGGAAATATTAGTCTTTTAGGCAAATCTAATGGTCGTTCGGGTGAGACGAGTATTGGCTTAGAAAAAGGATTCAAATGGTTAAGCCTTGCGGCAAATGCAGCTTATACCAAACAGGGAGATTTGCATACACCTACCTATCAATTAACAAATACAGGCAAAGAAGATAAAAGTTATGCTGGACGATTTAGAATCCATCCGAGTCCAGAAGTA
>JBGCFJ010001088.1:0-1976 GCA_045106885.1 Saprospiraceae bacterium | reverse complement strand
AGTTTATTACATAAACTGTCAGCAGTCAGATTGAATAAATATAAATTTATGATATTCAGTTGGTTGCCTATGTTTAATCTGACTTCTGACAGAAAATTTCAATTTTCGGTCTGACTTCTGACCTCTAAAAAATATCAGTTTTTTAGCTGACGCTCTATCTATGGCTATATTGTTGAAGTGCAGAAGTTTACAATAAAACAATATAGCAATTTCATCATTAAACAGTATAGCCCAATCCTATTCAATAGTTTTCACAAAAATAGTTGGGTCAAAGTCCCATAAATAAGGTAATAAAAAATAGACAACCAAAGTCAATAACAAAATGGACAATATATTCATCCAAATGCCTGCCTTAACCATATCTGGAATCCTGAGATACCCTGAACCAAAAACAACCGCATTGGGAGGAGTCGCTACTGGCAACATAAAAGCACAGGAGGCAGCCACCGTTGCTGCCACCATCAATAAAAAAGGGTGGACATCAATCGTCATTGCCATTGGGAATAAAATGGGTAATAGCATAGCGGTAGTCGCCAGATTAGAGGTGATTTCTGTCAGAAAGTTAACCGCAGCTATTAATAATAGGACTAATAAAATAATAGGTAGATTTTGTAAAGCTATCATTTGACTACCTATCCATTCGGCTAAACCACTTGATTGAAAACCAGCAGCCAAGGCCATTCCTCCTCCGAATAAAAACAAGATACCCCATGGTAATTTAGTAGCCTCTTCCCAAGTAAGTAATTTTCGGTCTCTATTTTTAGTGGGTAATAGGAAAATAACAACGGCACTTATCATTGCAATAATCGTATCATCAATAGCTGGGAATAATGGTTTTAATAAAAAAGAACGACTAATCCACGCTGCTGCTGTTAATATGAAAATCACTAAAACTGATTTTTCCTCATAGCTAACTTTTCCTAACAAACCTAATTGTCGTTGGATTTCCTGTCTACCTCCAGGGAATTCTTTTTGTTTGAAAGTAAAAGCAAATCGAGTCAAATATTGCCAGCAAATAAATAATAGAACGATAGAAATAGGAAAGCCAAATTTGAACCATTGGGCAAAAGTAATTTCATATGCTAATGTTTTTTCGACAACACCCGCTAAAACCAAATTGGGGGGCGTACCAATTAGGGTCGCCATTCCACCAATGGAAGCACTATAAGCAATAGCTAGCATCAAAGCCTTCCCGAAAATTAAATTTTCATCTTCTATTGTATTCGGATTATCTCTTAATTGGGCAACGATGGCCATGCCAATAGGCAACATCATTACGGAGGTGGCAGTATTAGAAATCCACATGGACATGAAAGCAGTTGCTACCATAAAGCCCAAAATGATATTGACAATATTAGTCCCTATTATATTGATAATATTGAGGGCAATTCTTTTGTGTAAATTCCATTTTTCAATAGCTATGGCAAGAATAAATCCACCTGTATAGAGAAAGATATATTTGTGCCCAAAAGAAGCCGTTGTTTCTGGTAAACTCAATGCTCCTGTCATCGGAAAAAGGATGATAGGCAATAGTGCGGTAATAGCAATTGGAATAGTCTCCGTAATCCACCAAATTGCAATCCAAAATGTACAAGCCAATACGGCATTAGCTTGAGGATTCAAGCCCGCTGGTCGAAAAAAGAACAAGGTCAAAAGGAAGGCAATTGGCCCTAAAATTAAACCGATATTTTTTGAATTAACTATCATTTATTTATTGTTGATTCTCTACCATCAATGCAGCTCCGTCCTAGGCTGTTCAGAATTGTAAAAAAGTACCCCCAATTTTTTAACTTTCATCGAATAAAAAAAGATGAAATTTGACAGAAAGAAAAATTAGTATAAAAGAACATGATTACTTTAAAAATTGACAAGAAGTCCAATAAAGTAAAGGTTTTTGTAGTTTTTTTATCTCCTTTTTAAAATACAAAAATTGTATGATAAAAAGAAATAAACTAAACTGAAATTTCACTAAAAAA
>JBGCFJ010001087.1:0-1673 GCA_045106885.1 Saprospiraceae bacterium | reverse complement strand
GAAAAATCTTTTCGTTACTCATTTTTGCCACCCTCTTTATACAAGCGGACTTGACCGCTCAGGATAAACACTTTACACAGTATTTTGCGGTGCCGACCCTAACCAATCCAGCATTAGCGGGTGCTTTTAAAGGGCGTTACCGTATGGGGATAGTTCGTAGAGACCAATGGCGACAAACTTTACAAACGCCTTATGTGACTTTTGCGGGAGGAGTAGATGTTCGATTTAAAACCAATCATAAAAAAGTAGTGAGTGATGCGGTCGGAGTAGGCTTATCTTTTTTTAATGATAAAGTAGATGATTCTGGTTTCAGAACTACCCAAATGGCTTTGTCTGGTGCTTTTCATAAAGCCTTAGATGATTCTGGTGTCCATTATTTAACGATTGGCGGACAGATGGCGACTAACCAAAGAAGTGTTAATTATGAAAATTTGACCTTTGAAGACCAATATAATGGAACAAGTGGGTATACCTTACCAACTGGAGAAGATTTACCAGAAAATAATTTTGCCTTTTTTGATATGGCTTTAGGGATTAATTATACCTTTTCCCCCAGTCATAGAACGACCTTTTATTTGGGAGGGGCCATGCATCATTTATTAGAACCTAATGTCTCTTTCTTAGCGGCTAATCCAGATACAGAAGTAGCGATTCCAGAACCCAATAAACTATACCGAAAATATACTGGTTTGTTTGCGGCGAGATTTCCAGTAACCGACCAATTATTTCTTATTCCTAGGGCATTAATACAAATCCAAGGACCACATATTGAAATTAATGCGGGGTCTAATGTAAGAATTGCTATGGGCGATTATACGCCTTTTGCCTTATATGTTGGCGGCTGGGCTAGACCCGTTAAAAATGCCGATAATAGCTTTACTTTAGATGCAGTGGTAGCGATGGTAGGTATCGAGTTTGATAATTTATTATTCGGTTTTAGTTACGATTTGAATATGGGTGATTTATCGCTAGGCGGACCGAATAGGAGTTCTTTTGAATTATCGGTTGCCTATTTAGGGAATTTTGAGAACGAAGAAATTCTTTGCCCAAAGTTTTAAATTTAGAGCTTGTTGGGGATTTGTTTTTGGAGGTAGAAAAGATGGATTTTTTGTACTGATGATGTGAAATTTCTTCGTATGAATGAGTGTAAGCTCAGGAACCGCATAGCGGGCGGGATGCCAGCTATTGCTAATGAATTTTACGAAATAAGGACAAAAAAGGCGCTTTTTTAACCCAAAAGATAAATTCCCAACAAGCTCTTAAAGTGATTCTTGCTTTACCTGATTAAAATTACTATTTTTGCGATGAAACTCGAAATGAAAAAAATGATTTTGAGGGGTGGTTCACGGCGGTCATTGTAATTGCGGGGAATTGCATCTTGAAGTCTTTCTAATTACACAACAACACTTTAAATAAGGCTTCCAATAATTAATTATTGGAAGCCTTATTTTTTGTAGTAACGGTGAAATAGAGTTATTCAAATTTATCGACTTTAAGCAATAAACGCCTGATTTATCTGTGAATTGAAAACGTCTCTTTGGAATAGGTTAGCGAACTTAATAGCATTACTTGAAAAATTTTGATACAAATCAGTTTTATCAGCTAAAGCCTTAATTTTATCCACTAAGAGATTTGTTTGCTGACTATTAATACAATACCCATTTTTCCCATCC
>JBGCFJ010001086.1:0-4665 GCA_045106885.1 Saprospiraceae bacterium | reverse complement strand
TTTGGTGCTTTGCATTACTGCCATTATAGCAGCTCTCTTATTTATTTCTTTTACTTCAGTTGCGCTTAATTTCATATTATTGATTGAGTCTAAAATTACGAGGTCATAACCTTGTACTCTTTCTAATAATTTTTGGAAGTCATAAGCATTTACATTGATGTCAATATCAAAACCTTTTCCATCCATCAAGCCAATTACTTTTTGAAAATCAAGATTTTTACCAGATTGCTCTGAGGGCATATAAAGCACCCGCCCATGATTGGCAGCGTAATAGGTTGCAAATTTTACGCAATAAGACGTTTTACCCTGCTCTGGCAGTCCTGAAACGATTTTGTAGAACTTTTCCCTTGCCTCGCTTAAAAGATACTTGTAAGCCCCTTTAAATTCGATTGTAGGAATTTTAATACTCCTGTATTCATCCGCACTAATAATATCTTTTAAAATCTGATTATTTACGGTATAAACACCCTGCTCATTCTCAACTAAAATCTCATCATTAACCCATTGTTTAATTCTTGCCTTTTCTTCTCTCAATTGGTTTAGTCGCTGGTCAATTAAGAACATTTCCTTATCAGCGTTATCTATAACATTTTGAGAATTGACCGCTAAATTTTGGCTTTCGCTATGGTCTAAATATCCACCAATACCACCAAGTAAAGCACCACCTATTAAAGCGTTTCTTTGAGCTCTGGATTGTTGGTCGGATATTTCCCTATCAATCTTATTTTGTTTCTTCAGACTCAACTGATAATAATTTGCTGGCTTACTTTTTCGCTCTGTCATTAAATAGCCTAAAATACCTCCTAAAACACCACCACCTAAAGACTTATAGGGCATAATCCCGTTAACTGCTTTGTCCTTTTGTTTCTGCCAATAATTCTTATCAGCTTCTAATTTTATCATTTCTTCATCAAGCGAAGAAAACCTAATTTGATTACCAGAACTTATGAACTCTTTTAGTAGCGGCATAACAGCCCCGGAAAACGCTGCTGTTGCTGCTCTCTGTGTAAAAGTTGTTGCTCCTATTGCGCTCGCAATGGTGGGTCCAACTGCTCCAGACAATACCGAGGTAGTTACATTGTTCATAAAATTTCCTCTCTTAACTGAAGTAGGAATTGAAGTTGTAGTTGGTAGTGGCGCTGTTTGCTTACCAGTAAAACCAGTATTAGCTATGAATGTAGGATAAAGAGGTTGACCGTTTTTGTGGCGGTTGTATAAAGTTCTACAGGTACTACTACCGCAGCAGTTTTGCCGATAACTCTTTTTTACGAATTGCTTGTTACAGCTTGGACTAGCACAAATTGCTATTTCTCCTTTCATCTTAAAATGTTTTATAGGATTAAAAAATATATAAACGTTGCGTATGTAACGTGTAGTATCGTTACTTGTTGCGTGACGTAACGCACATTGCAACGTTATAAACCAAATAACGTGCCGTTCTCAAAGTAAAAAGTTATGCCTTACGTAACGATATAAATGGCAATTACTAGGTAATACCGTTAATTAGTTGTAGATTCGTAACATTATATAATAATGTTACTAAATTAAAATAAAATTATAAATAATGTTGTATATCAGATTAGATGGCACGGAAGAAGAAAGAGAATTGTTTTTGTCTCTATTGCCAATACTAAATAAAGGAATCCAAAGAAATAAAGACCACTTAGTTGGAACTGTAGATTTTGGAAAGGTAGATTTTATAGCCCATTGTGCGGCTCAATATGGAACAAGAGAAAAGAATAGTAAGGTTTTTAAAGACATATCAAGAAAGAAGTCGATCGAATTAAGAGAAAAGGGTCTATCATACGAAAAGATAGCTAAGGAGTTGAATATAGGCGGTTATAAGACTAGCAGGGGTAAATTTTTTACTAAGATGCAGGTCAAGCGGTTGTTAGATGAATCAAAATAAAAAGGTAACGTTATTTAATAATGTTACCTTTTTATTACATCCTTGCACAACTTGGGACAACACGTAAATTGTGGTATATAATTGTGGTGTATAGATGTGGTATATAATTACTTTCTTTTAGGTAATATGAATTTTTTAGTTTCCTTGAATGATAAAAATGGAGCATCACTTCTATCGAAATACATGTATTGATTTTGACCGTACCAATTTACCTCATCGTCACTAAGCAAATAACCTATGGCAAATCTAAAATCTTTCTTCTCTTGAGTGAAGTATTTATATAGATCGCCGTACATTCTTAAAGTACCGTCTTTTCGTTCTCTAGGTATTGCATAATGGACAAATTTACTACCTATTTTAACGCTTAAATAGGTGTCAACAATTAAAGGGTCGGCTAAATCAAGATAGTCTTTTTTATCATTCATATTAAAAGAGAATTATTATATACCACAACTATATACCACATTAAGTAATAAGCAGATAATCAATTAGTTGTCCGCTGAATTTGTTTTTTTCATACTTCTTTGACAGTACCCTAATATCCTTGATTCCTTATTAGTTAATTCTCTTTTTAAATTAACCAATTTTGCAGCTTTAAAAAACAAATTAGCTTGCCTACTTTTTACACCATCAGAATATTTTGGCTTAATACGTTCTTTGTATTCATCTAATAAAAAATCACACCTTTTAGCTTCATTTTTATTCAAGATACCTTCTCTGTAAAGTGCTTTAACTATTACCTCTATTATTAGCCTTAATATATCTATCATCGTTACTAATTTTTGATTTATAATTGAATTTATTACTACATGATTTAGAGCAGTAAGTCGCTCTATAATCACGGTGGCTTATGTTCCTACCACAATTATTGCAGGTGCGAGGGAGCGAACCTTTCGCCTTTTTTGGTTGTCCCATTTTGCGAAAAACTTTTACTATCTTTTCCCTGGCTATTTCCTACCGTTAAGATTAAACGGAACTCAAGTAATAAACCGATTAAGATTAAAAACATAAATAGACTAGAATAGGGTAGGGGATTGTCAGGACTCCACAATTTAGCAATACTATTGGATAGACTAATATCATGTAAGACTAAGCCCGTAGAACCAATTAAACCAAGCCAGCCGTTAAACTTTTTCTTATCGGCAAAGTCACGGATTGAGGTTATTAATAAACCAAACCTTACAGCTTCTTGAATGACCGCTATTAATATAGCCATTGGTTTAGCCATACGCCCAAATCTAGGCTCAAATAAAAACTCATAATAATCAACGGCAAATACACCGATGGCAAGGAAGGAAAGGAAGGCGAACACCAGTAAAGCGAGTGGTGCAGCTTTAGAAATCTCTAGCATAATGCGAGATGTGTCAAAAGAATTTACTTTTGTACTCATAAACTTAATTGTTTTATGGAATGGGGTGAAATCTGCCAAGAAGTAAGCCCTATTCCATTTGTTTAAAAATGTAACATTATTTACTAATGTTACTTTAGAAAGTATTACTTTCTTAATCTATCGTTTTTTAGAAAGTAATAACAATTACTGAAGGAAATTAATACTTTCTAGTTTGTTCTATTTTTAGAAAGTCTTACTATAGAAATTCTTTTAAAGAGTGTATGTTATTGGCGTTATCTTTTGCATTTCGTAGTTCATAATGTTTAAGAAATGTAATTCTATCTCCATTAAAAAATATTGTAGGATTTATAAAGTAAACATATTGATTCTTACCTCTATCTATAAATTTATTATCAATCATTTCTTTTAGACCGTCACTTATACTTTTCTTAGATTTATAGCCTGTAAAATTCATACAATCTTCATAGTCCATAATAAAATAATCATGGTTAGGTCTTATAGTAGATAAAATGTAACCAAATACTTTTATACCTGTTTTTGAAAGTCCGAACCATGCAGATACACTACTTACATATATTTTCCTAAATTCCGCTTTATCTACAGGTATTCTTTTAGCAAAAACTGAATGTGCCTTTAGTTCTCCAGTTTGACTATCTATTAGCATATCTGTATTTTTAGTACCCATTAAAATTAACTTTTCTCCTTTATCAACATGGACAATAGTATCATTTATAAATGGATTAGTACGGTTTAACTTATAATCAGATAATTTTTTCTCGCTCATATTTAAACTTTAAGTTTATTTTTTAATAGTGTAAAAGTACAATGATAGTTTACAATAAACAAACTATCATTGTACTTTTTTTTGAAAAAAAATATAATTCAACTATATTTATTAGTCAAAAAAAGTACAACG
Source organism: Saprospiraceae bacterium (assembly GCA_045106885.1). Taxonomy (GTDB): domain Bacteria; phylum Bacteroidota; class Bacteroidia; order Chitinophagales; family Saprospiraceae; genus JAFMDF01. The sequence goes on along the minus strand of JBGCFJ010001086.1, from coordinate 489 downwards.
CCATAATGCACCTAGTAATTATGAAATTATTAGTAGTACACACCCGTAATTGATTATCAGTTAGTTATAAGGTTTCTATTCTTATTATTATTAAAACCCCTTTTCTAACATTTTAGAAAAGGGGTTTTTGTTTGATACAAAATACTAACTAGATTAAATATAATGCTACTATTAAAAAATTAGTATTAGGTACTGTATAGGTTAGTTTAACTTATCAATTCCTATCGCTTCTCTAGCCTCTAAAGGATTTGTACCTCTGGATTTTGAAACACTAGCAGTCAGCTTGTCTATAACAACAAATTTATCGCAGTCGTGGAAGTAGTCTTGCCCACCTTTAAAACCTCCATCTTTGGTGCTTTGCATTACTGCCATTATAGCAGCTCTCTTATTTATTTCTTTTACTTCAGTTGCGCTTAATTTCATATTATTGATTGAGTCTAAAATTACGAGGTCATAACCTTGTACTCTTTCTAATAATTTTTGGAAGTC
>JBGCFJ010001085.1:0-2653 GCA_045106885.1 Saprospiraceae bacterium | reverse complement strand
GTTCAGAAGAGGAAGCTTGATAAAATTTAGCTTCTCGCAGTGACGTTCTAAGTACTTCTAATAATCTAGTCACACCAAGTCCAGTTACATCTCCTGTCATAATAGGTTGTTCAAAAGAAAGGCCTACAAAACTTTGAGCAGCTAAATTGTAAACCTCATCAGGTTTGTATTTTAACAAAACTCTTTGAATACAGCTTATATCCGCCAAATCAAAATCCGCCCACTCAATCTCATTAGTAATACCTAAACGGTCTAGGCGTTGCCTATTTCTAGTACTCGCTCGACGTTCTGCACCAATAACCTTATAACCTTTTTTCAATAAAAATTCAGCAAGATAAGCTCCATCTTGCCCTGTTATGCCTGTAATTAAAGCTTTTTTCATCATATTAAAATTTTATACATTCGCCTCAATAAATAATAGTGCTTAAATCTTATTCCTATTAAATCGACTAATAACCATATAAACAAGTAATCCACTTACACCCAAAAAAAGTAAAACACGCCAAATAAACGAAAAGTCTCCAGTATTAGCTGATACGATCAGAAAAAAGAAGAGGAGTGTAGTCAAAAAATATTTTACATAAGGCGTATCAATTAATGCTATTTTATTACTCTGCCAGACTATAAAAAATGCATACAGTATACTAACTGCCAAAGTCGTATAGGCTGCAGCTATATACCCATATTTTGGAATAAATATCAAGTTGAGCAATAAATTCAAACAAGAACTTCCTATTGCTCCGACAGTAAAAATGGTTGTTTTTTTATGGAATTTAATCACTTGTCCATAAAGTCGATGAATCATCTGAAATACAATTGCCAGACATAAAATAGGAATGACCGTATGGGTTGCGAGAAAGGATGGGTCGAGAAAATACGCTATGATAGGTTTAGCAAAAACGCAAGCAAAAAGACACCCTAATAGCAAAAAAGTCCATAAATAAAAAGCATAATCGCCTAATTTATCTTTTGTTCCCTCTTTATTGTTTTCTAATCCTTTCATAGAAATTGGAACAATGACCTGAACGATTGATTCTCCTACAAAATAAAGGACCATACTAATGTGAAAGGCAATTGAATAGATCCCTACCTCATCCAGACTTTCATATTTCTCAATAATTAAACGGTCAGAAAAGATATTAATCCAGTGGCTTGCTGCCAGTGGCATTAATGGTATAGAATAAGTCAGACATTCTTTGAGTAATGCTTTATGAACAACAAATTGAATGAGTTGCTTTTTCCAAGCATAGCTAAGAACTGTAAAGAAGGAAAAGATAGCCCCACCAAGATTACCCCATAACTTCCCGATTACCCCCATTTCCAGTCCTACTATTAAATATAAACTAATAGCTATGTTTATTAAGGCGCTACCAATTAAAATTAAGCTAATTTTTTTAGCTTGTAATGATTGACGAAAAAAAGCAAATCCTAATAAGGATAGTTCCGTCAACAAACTAGGGACAAATCCCAAAATACTATAAGGATAAGCAGGTATGTCCCAAAAATGAGGCATCCAAAAATAGCTACTCAATATAATTAAAGTAACCACTAGACTTCCTAGTAACATCACAAACCAAAATATAGAAGAAAAGAGATGAGATAGGTAATTAGGTTGACTTATTTTTTGATGATAAAAACGGTCAAAAGCATTCACTAGCATAAAAGAAAAAAAAAACGGTAATAAATAATTAATGACCTCTATGCTAGTCAACACACCATAATCGGCAGTTGTTAAATACTGTGTATAAATAGGCAATAAAATAAAACCTAATGCCTTAGTAGAAAGGCTGGCTAACAAGTACCATCCACTATGGGTCAATATGGATTCTAACCAATTAGAGGACTTCAATTTTGATACTATTGCCTTTATCATAGGTTTTAGAAACGGTAAATGTTACAGGGATAGTAGGCAGTCAGCAGTAAAGTCTTGATTTTCAATACTGAAATTTTGCCTAAAGGGTTTGACAAAAAATAACCTACGCAACAATACTATATGTTTTAAAAAATAATTCGTGGGGTTGGACAATTCGTGAGGAATTTCACTATTAATTTTCCCCACGAATTATCCAACCCCACGAATTTACGTAGGTTATTTCTTTCGTTTTGCCTAAACACAGTTATTTAAACAGTCTCATTAGATTATACTTTGTTAATAATTCATCATTCATTGTTCATCATTCATCATTAATTGAGCTTACTTTTATGCTTCGCTAAAAATTTTGCTCTATTAATCAATTGATATTGCTTAAAACCTGAGTTAGTTGAGGTTCCAGCAGTGCTACCCTCCTCATGGTAAACAACACTATGAGGCGTCACTACCGTCTTCAATTGTTTTTCTTTGGCAGCATAACAATAATCACTATCTTCAAAATAACAAGGATGAAATTGTTCGTCAAAAGTACCAATAGTATTAATCGTACTTCTTTTTATATACATCGCACAGCCTGAAACATAGCCTACTTCTTTTAATTGATTATATTTTTTCAGATTCGGGTTATCTCCCTTACCTATATTTATCCCTGTTCCATCTGCATATAGTTCCGCACCAAATTCTTGTAAAGAACCATCTGGGTACAGTATTTTAGCACCAACAATACCATATTCTTTAGAAGTATAAGCGGTCTCTTGCAAGGATAATAACCAATTCGCCGTC
>JBGCFJ010001084.1:0-1451 GCA_045106885.1 Saprospiraceae bacterium | reverse complement strand
CCAGTTTTTGCATCAAACAACGGTCTGTTGAATAACTGGATATTGGATATTGCAGGCGAAGAGAAAACATAAGGCTAATAAAAGAAAGTAGTGCTTTTTCATATCTTAATTTTCTATAAAGAGTTAGCTCCTCTGATTTTATACTCTCCATCTCTTTCAATGGTTCGTGAAAGAATTAAGCCCTGATTTTACCGAAATTTAGGATATTTTGTTTGATGGAAATAATTTTTGGTTCGTGTGGAGAAATCCCACACGCTTGAATAATTAAATTCCACATCAGTTCATTGAAATATTGGGTTTTAACGTCCGCCATAGAAAAAGGAGTTCTTTGTTCTATTGGTTGACTTAAATGGTAAATCGCTTTTACTAAAGAAACGGTTGTCAAAGCAGTATTAAAATGAAAATGTAATTTTGTTTCACTTTTACTTTGACAATGTTCCAAACCGACATATTGCTTAGCATCTCGATATAAAAATTCGATTTGAAATCGTGCTTTATAGTAGCAATAAATGTCAATACCCGATAAAGCTAAATCCGTAGAGAAAAAGATTTTATGCAATTTGATAGTACCATCTTCTCTATAAACATGCATTATCGCTACTCGAATTTGCCTTTTTAAAGCTTTTGAGTATAACGTAGCTTCAAAAATTCGATAATCTTCTTCTTCAATACAACAAGTAAAATGAGCAGGGTCTAGATTTTTAGGGTCTAATTTACCAAGATGTTTAGTTTTTGCTCCCTTCCTTTTTGGATGTGGACCAACATAAGGATAAAGTAAATCAGCATCATCTCGTAATCGACTGATTAGTTCTAATCCTGTGGCACAAACCTCATCAACAAAAGGTTTTTTAGAAAAATAGGCATCTGCTGCTAGGTATTTAGATACTTTTAGTAAGTTTTCTGCATGAAAACTTACTAAAGCAGCATAATAAACAAGCAGGCTAGAATATTCTTTATCACATAAAGTTTGGTTAGCAATTAAATGCATCGCCGTATTATTGATAATGTCAACACTAGCAAAACCACCAATTTCTAAGCCCCATTTATTACGACCTGCACAACCAGACCAAAAGTAGGCACCCCCTGGAGTATATTTTCCACTTTTGGAAATATAACTTGGGTCAAAGGCAGAGATTCGTTCTGCTGAACTATATGCTTTGCTCAATAATAGGTTGAATTCTAAAAAATCGAAGGCTTTACCATAATTATTATGAAACGTGCCTTCATTAAATTCGGAGTAACGGCACATATTTAAAAAATTGTGCCGACCTCGCATTTTACATTGCAAATCAAAATTTTCTTGTAAAAAATCGCTTTGCCATTTGCCTATGTCAGGCATATTGCCCAATATTGTTGCCGTGAGTGTTTTTACATTCATTGGTAAAAGTCTGTTTGGTTTGTTTAGTCGCTACTAAACTATGACTTTTACCTTTTTTATGCCAAAAACTCAC
>JBGCFJ010001083.1:0-3067 GCA_045106885.1 Saprospiraceae bacterium | reverse complement strand
CTAAGCTACTTTTAATGCTCAATTAATTATAATGCGACATTTTGAGATGCACCCTTACTGCCTACTGCCACTGCTGACTGTCTACTATCTCCGTCAGGCTGGTAGGTTATTATTTTCCTCGTCCCTTATCTTAAAAATTTGTAATTATTTCTTTCTAGCCGAAGGTGGTACTGTCGGTCGAACCTCCACTTTACTAGGCAAAGTCCTAGGATTCATCTTTAATAAATCTACCACCATTTGACCAATATCTTCTGGCTGAATTTTCCACCCATCTGCTGCTGAAGGTACATGACCATTAAAATAAGTTGCCACTGAACCAGGCATAATGGTCGTGGTCTTAATCTCATAAGGACGGACATCCAACATAACTGCCTGTGTAAATCCAACTAACCCAAATTTACTAGCATTATAAGCTGCGCCTCGTTGGAAGAAATTAGTACCTGCTAAACTAGCAATGGTCATAATATACCCCTTGGATTTTTTTAAAGAAGGAATCGAAGCTTTTACGGTATGAAAAACACCCGTTAAATTGGTATCAATGACTGCATTCCAATCGGCTGTACTCATTTCGTCAATAGACGCAAATTTCCCTACACCAGCATTTGCGATACAAACATCTAATTGCCCCCATTTATCTAGGACTTGTTGAATGGCATATTCCTCATCTGCGTAATTTTTAACATTGGATTGAATCCCTAAAATTTCTCCTTTTCCTATTTTCTTTAACTCGACTACCGCTTCATCTATTGCTTTCTGAGTTCGAGCGGTAATGGCTACTTTATACCCTTCTTTTAATAAAGCCTCGGCAATACCTAAACCGATACCTTTTGACCCTCCTGTAATGTATACTACTTTATTCATTGTTTTTTAAAAATTGATTTTGAAAAAGGATGATTATTATTGAATGGAAACCGATTAGATTAATAAAAGTTTGTCTATAATAGTATTTTCCTTAGTGATGGTTATAGAGATAAAAATGTTAAACTTAACAATCTTAAACCCTTTGCACTCCGCCCTCTGCAAAATATTTTAAAAAAATATTTCTAAATCTGTAAGAAATCAAAAAAAGCTGCATCTAAAGTGTAAATGAACCAAGAAATTAAACATATCATCGAAGTACATCAAGATAAAATCTACAAGACTTGTTTGGGATTTACCGGTAATTCTGAAGAAGCAAAAGATTTGCTACAAGAGGTGTGTATTAATTTATGGTTGGGTTTAGAAAAATTTAGAAAAGATGCGAAGATTGCTACTTGGATTTATCGAGTAACGGTGAATACTTGCTTGATGTATCAACGCAAAAAGAAAGTGGATATTATTGCTTTATCTGCTATCCAAGAATTGCCAATTAAAGAACCACAGGAAGCGTCTACGGATAAAAAGGTAGAATTATTACAACAATTCATCAGCGCATTACCAGAAAAAGAACGAATTATTATCATTCTTTATCTTGAAAATCTGAGTTATGAAGAAATCGCTGATGTAACGGGGATTTCTACCAATTACATTGGGGTAAAAATCAATCGCATCAAAAAATTATTAACTAAAAAATTTAATAACCACAAAAAATAACTTAGCCATTTTGTCAAAGTTTTAGCTAAATAAACGATTCACTTTAAGTGTTTGAGTTAAAGCTTTGACTTATTAAAATGGATGATTTTTTTGTTATCAATTAATGAATATGGAAAAGCTAGAAATGATTTGGCATAAACTAGATATTTTAGAAAAAGCACTAGGTCAACTAGTCGCTAAAAATGCAGTAAAAGAAACTTACCAACAACTGAAAAAGGAGGACAGTATTCATACAAAATGGACGCCTTTGGTAGTCCCTTATCTTTTAGTAATGATGGCATTTATCACTTGGATAACAGCTGCTTATACTTCTATGGTGACTATGGCAGGTATTATGTTGATAACCTGTGGCGCTTATGTAATGCTTTCTTTTTTTCAGAAAAATAGAATTGACTTACAAGCTTATGAAGCAAATCCAACGGCAGAAAATTTTGATGAAATAATACGGAAACCTTTAAAACAACGAGTACATTATTGGGCACTTGGTGTAGCAATTTATACTTTGAGTTTAACTTTTGGTTTACACCTCTTAATATTTGGCGTTGCAAGTTTAGCGGGGAAGGGCGGTTTAGTTGGTACTTTTTATGGAATTATGTTCGGTTTAACTGGAGGCATAACAGGCAGTATGTATGCGATACATGCCAAAAAATATGAGATGCTTTTCCTCCCAAACTATGATTTATCATTCACAGATTTTAAAATGCAATAAATATGGATGATTTAAAAGCTATTTGGCAAAAAGTAGGGGATTTGAAAGCTGAAGTAGGGGAAATGTTAGAAATGGATAAAGTAGAAACCATTTATACGCAACTCAAAAAAGAAGAAGACCGTCAAAAAAAATGGAAGCCTTGGCAAATTCCCTATGTGATAGCCGTGACTGTTTTTATATTTTGGGTGTATAATTGGATTAGTCAGCATTACTATGGTCGAAATATGACGACTCAACAAATTTTGGGGACGCTATTGATTCCTATTGGAGGCTTTATAATGCTCTATTTTTATCAATTGCATCAAATTCCGCTTGACGACCAACATGACCGTACTTCTTTATCTTTTTTGAAAATGGTCAAAGAAAAGTTAGCTAAAAGACGACAAGCAAAGCTACAAGCAGATATGATTTATACTGCTTTGTTAACCATAGGGCTAAATATTATAAGTATTGATTGGGGAATTACAGACATTACCCAGCATTGGAAACATTTATTGGCTTTGAATGGCATCATGGCTATCATAGCTATATTTTCCTTCATTAATGGACAGAAGAAATTTGATAAACGATATAAAGACATACTAGCTAGAATAGACCGTTTTTTAGTGGAATAAGCTACTTCCACTGGTCTAAGTCATAAATACTTGATGGTTTTCAGTTGAATTAAAAGCTTGATTATTAAGCGAATGTATCAACTGCGATATTGACCGAAAAAAGAGGGTGCATCTCAAAATGTCGCATTATAATTAATTGAGCATTAAAAGTAGCTTAGACTTCTGGTCTGAG
>JBGCFJ010001082.1:0-1912 GCA_045106885.1 Saprospiraceae bacterium | reverse complement strand
CCCATGAACTTAAATGACTATATGGTTAAATAAAAAATATCTATAGTGAAAACTAGCCTATCAATAATCCATACCACTCCGAAAAATGCGGCATTTTATCTGCCAATAAAACACCCACCACATAAAACACCAGCATCGTCAAAGCAAAGATGTTCTTTTCAGGAAAATGAGGAAATTCATGTGTTTTAATAATCAACTTATTCAGTACCCCAAAAGGAAGTCGCAAAAAGAAAAAATAAACCAAGAAATAACTGAGGTACTTTAATAAAAAATGGTCGGTCAAATCATCTGCTATTTTACCTACGAATAAACCTATAAAAGTCCATATTAATACCCCAGTAATAATGAAAAGAAAGGTACCAAAGTGATTGAGCGTATCCGTTTCTTTTTCATTAATCAATTCTTGCGGATTGGTCTCGTCTTCATTAAGTTCTTCCATCGTCGCATCGCCTACCATTTTAAAAGCAGCACTATAGAAATAGAGGAAATAACTAATTCCAGCGGTAATAAATAGGTATAAAAGAGCTAGTAGAAAATTCGGTAGTGCTATAAATGTAAGGCTCTTACTTCTAGATTATAATGGCAAATAAAATACTTAATAGCCCCAATATGATTTTCTAATGACTTAGAAAAACTCAACGCTTTTCTGACCAATCTGGATGCTCTTTGTCGCAGAGTGCCATTGAATCTTTCGATGTAAGCTGTAAGCCCACTATCCTTGCCTACAGCGAAGTGTTTTTTCTCTGGAATTACACAAGCATAAGCTTGCCAATAATCGGTAAAGAAAGCTCCATTATTTTTATAAATATCTGGAATAGAATCATAAAAAATTTGGGCATCTTTTTCGCCCCTTCCTCCTACATGAAAAGCAATTATTTGTCGGTTATATGGATTCAATGCTAACCATATCCATTCTTTGTTATTTTTATTCTGTACGAAAGACCACATTTCATCTAATTGAATCCCAAACATCTGTATTCTTGCTCCTCGCTCTTTATTATATATCTCCTTGAATAACAAATCTTTAGACAAGTCAAGTTCATAATGTTCTATTATTTCTTCACACTCCATATCCTCGAATATATCTTCTGTAATCTCCGTATATTTTTTGCATTTATTTGACATTTTTCGCTCTAAACGTTCTATTTCTTCATCAAAGCGGTCTTCTAAATATGGCTCTATTTCGGGCATACTTAAATCGGCATTTAAATCATCTGGAAGGTCTTCATATTTCTCTTTTAAATAGTCTCCTAACCACGATTTACTCACGCCTAATGCTCTGGCTATTCCTGCTAAAGATAGTCGCTCTAAAAGCAGCTTATCAACTAACTCTTTATCCCTATCTGAAATAAACCAATTTTGACCGCCAATTACGAATTGACGTCCACATTTATTACATTTATTGTTCTGTTTTCCGTAGTGTGTATTTCCATTTTTTTTCGTATTTTTACTCTCGCAATGCGGGCATTTTAATGTCATATTTTTTTTATTTCAAAGATATGATTTATTTCCCTTTAGCCTTACATTTATAGCACTACCAAAAAATGCAATAGACAAATAACCCCACTTTTCTTTTTTCTGTTAACTTTGACCCAAAAATAAATGGCTACCCATCTAGCGGGCTATAGGTCTAACCTGACACCCGACACCTGCAACCTTAGACCTATAGCCAAATAAATGGTATTAATTTAGCACATATCTACAAACGGAGTAAAACGACACAAACATGAAAAAACAACCTATCGACCGACCGCTTTCCTTCCTACCGATTTTTGAGGAAGCCCTCAATGGAGATTTAACGACTGCCCAAGACCAGTATGAAGTCTTACTACCCGCAAAAGATAGACCTTCTGTTTTAGATGATGAAATCATTAATCGAATCATCAAACTACATGAAGAGAAAAATGAGTTC
>JBGCFJ010001081.1:0-5670 GCA_045106885.1 Saprospiraceae bacterium | reverse complement strand
TTGGTACCATCGACATTTTTACTCAATTAACGAATGTCACTAGAATATGGGATTGCGGAGATGCCTTACCACTTTTGGGACCAGAATGTTTCCAAAATTTTGGTGCAAGTTATGATTATTGTATAGTCATTAAAAACGATAATATCCATCCTGCTTGGAGCGTAAGCCTCCAACCGAGTGGCATTGGCGCAGATGTAACTGTTAGCCCTACAGGCGTGAATTTTAACCCTCCATTACTACCAGACGAAATGGATACGATTGAGGTAACACTTTTTACCAATACAGCTATGCCAGGAGATACAGCGAAATTGCATTTGAGTTTAGCGGGGGTAACTGCCAATCAAACTAGAGATTGGTTCTGTAGTAACCAGGATACGCTCTGTTTAGTTTTACTACCGTGTCCACCAGATTCAACTAGGGAATGTTGCACAGATTATGAAGCCTTCTGCCAAGAAGTTGAAAATCAAATAAGCATTAGCATCGACTCTTGTAAAGCCATCGTCCAAATTGGTGATTTGCAGGAATGTACAGAAATAAATGACATTTTCTGGGGGGATGGAACTTCTGAAAATGGACCATTTACCAACGGAGATATGCCAATGCACAATTATGCTGCTGATGGGATTTATGTCATCTCTTGGATTGTATTTGAGAGAGATGCTGTCGGAGATATTTGTTTTGAAAAGCTATTCCAAGACACGATTCAAGTATTTTGTGAGCCTATTGATTCTTGCCAAGCCAACTTTGACTGGGTCTTAACAGAAGATTGTCTAAAAATAAATCTGTCCAGTACGACTATTAGTTCAGACAATCCAACTTATGAATGGTTGGTAGAAGGAATCCCAATTGCTACTACTGCAAATACAATGTGGACAGCACCTGATACGGGTGTTTATGAAATATGCTTGGTAATTCTGGAGGATACAGGCTGTAGAGATACATTCTGTCAAGAAATAGGCATTTATGATGAAATTTGGCCAATTATACAATGTCCATCCGATGTATTTAGGAGTGTTGCTGCGTGTGAGGGTGGGGTAGTAGTCGATTTTGATTTACCTTTTACGGCGGATAGTTGCGGCGTAGATAGTGTTTGGTGTGATTATGAAAGTGGGCATTTCTTTGAATGCGGTACGACCGTCGTAACCTGTTATGTCAGAGATATTTATGGACATGAATCGGGATGTTCTTTTAATGTAACCGTCAACTGCGAATGCGCTCAAATAGTAGATACGGAAATAATGTGTGGCGATTCTGCTACTGGATATAACTTCTGTATTTATGTAGAAAAATTGAATGGCGCAAATAATGGGAATTGTGATTTTGATATAATAAATAATCAGCAGGGTATTTCTGTAAATATTGATAATGTCAATTGGATACATCCTGATACCGCAAAAATTACAGGTACAATTGGGAGTACAAGACCTATTCCGAATTATCTTGATTTTAGTTTAGGTATGCAATGTATTTGTCCTAGTGGAGATACAACTAATTGCAGTTTGCCGGTCAACTTCCTTACGCCTTGTTGTGATTCCATTTACGTCGAAAGTCAAGAAGTCTGCTATCAAGATGATCAATTATTAGTACCACTCAATGGGTCAATTGATTTCAGTAATATTGCCCAAACGATATGGTATGTCTCACCAGCACCTTGCCCCGCTACTCCGTTTGGCGGCACGCCATATCAAGTAACGAATGGCTACGCTGATTTACTACTATTGCCGAATTATTTAAATGGAGATGTTTGTATTTATGCGGAAGTAATAATGGCAAAGGGACCATGCAAGCAATTGACGTCCAATTTAGACATCATCGAGATTTGTCAGCCCGTTACTTGTTTTATGAAAGATGCCGCTTATTGTTATTCAGGCACCCCAATTATTCCTGACCCAATTTGCATTGAACTAGATACCAATGGACAAAATTGTGAATATACCATCATCTGGAAAGATGAAAATGGAGATACCATTCCTGGAGAAAATGGCTTAAAATATCAACCACCTGCCATTGATTTTATGGGCGCTGCCGATGCTTGTGCTTATGAAGTAACTTACACCGCTATTATTAATAGCGTTTGTGGTGCCTCTAGTTGTACTGCAACGATTAGGTTAGACAATGATAATGCGGCTGTTGGTCAATTGAGTTTAATTTATCCGAGTACAGCAATGCCTTTCTGTCCAGGGCAAGATGCGACGATTCAGTATAATCCAGCTTGTGTAGGCGAACCGCCAATGTGGTTCTGGCATGAAAGTACGGACGGGATTAATTTTACGGCAATTCCGAGTGCAGGTAATCAAAATCCAGTTTATAATACCAACCGACTATTTACCACCACTTGGTTGATGGTCACCAAACAGAATGGTGCTTGTACTACTTTAGATAGTACCATGATTAAAATTGAAATAAAAGATACTTTGAGTATCGCACAATTTGCTGCTACACCATTGGATGCTTGTAGAACAACTGGTGTAAGTATGAGTGTGGACTTCAATCCTTGTACCGCAGGAACGGCGAATAGCTGCGATTGTGATTATACGATTGATTGGTATAAAGATGGACAAGTTATTCACACAGGGAATTATACCAGTAGCCCTGCAAACTTCAATTATACCGCTTCTGTTTCAAACAACGATTATGGAGGGAATTATTATGCCGTAGTGAATAATAATTGTTGTAATGAAAGTAAGAAAACGACGGTTGTTCCTATTGCTTCCCCAATGCAAGTAGCAGCTTTTGGTCCTTGTTTCCAATGTTTTGAGGAAACGGTAACCTTAGAAGGAGTAGTAGAAAATGCAGTAGGGAATTGTACTTATCAATGGTATCAAGTAGTAAATGGAGTAGAAACACCAGTTTCGGGAGCCGTTAATTTAACGATGCAGACGACTCAAGCAGGTACTTATATTTTTGAAGCGACTTGTGGTAGTTGTGTACAAAGGGCTACCGTTAGTTTCGAGCAATGTACAGACGAATGTGAATTGGATGTAACACCACCTATGGTCATTTGTAATGCTATTGTCATAGGATTAAATGGGGGAATTGCAGAAGTTTTTCCTACAGATATAGACGGAGGATCTGTTGATAATTGTGGAATAGCAAGTATGTCCTTAGATAAAACGACTTTTGATTGTAATGATATTGGTATGAATACGGTTACCTTAACGGTTGTTGATTTAAAAGGAAATAGTAGTGCTTGTGTGACTACTGTGCTTGTCCAGGATAATATTGGGTCTTGTAATTGTAATGGAACAGACCTACAAATTTCAGGGAATCCAATAGTTGCTGGTGATTATAAGGCAAGTAATATCATAACTGCAAATGGCACAGTAGGGACAAATACCGCCGTTACTTTCCAAGCTGGTACGAATATTACCTTGCAACCAGGGTTTACAGTTGAGCCAGGGGCTAATTTTGCTGCTATAATTGCTCAATGTGCAGCTACCAATTTTACGGAAACGGATTTTAGTAAAATGAACGTAGATAATACAGCTATTTTAAAAGAAGAAACAGTCAGTTTAAAGGTTCAGCCAAATCCATTTAGATACCAAACGACCTTAGTTTTAAATTTATCGAAATCGGAAATAGTTAATCTGAAAGTCTTTGACCAATCAGGTAGGATGATAAAGGAGTTATTGAAAGATAAAGCATTAACTACTGGAAAACATGAAGTATTATTGACCAATGATTTATTAAAAGGTGGTTTATATTACATCAGTTTCCAAACCGAAACGGAGCATTTAATGAAAAAGGCAATTGTTATTAGTGATGGAGGATTAGGGAGTAAAGATGATGATGATTAATTGAATAAAAGATAAAAAATAGCCCATTTACTTTTGTGTAGATGGGCTATCTTTATCTAATAATTGAGACTGTTCAAATAACTGTGTTGTAGGCAAAATTTTAGCATTGAAAATCAAGGCTTTACTGCTTACTGCCACTGCTGACTGTCTACTGTCTAAGAATCACTAGAACTCCAAGTCTAACTAATGACTTATTGACTTATTGACCAATGACTATTGACTAAATATACTGATTAATAATCATTTCATAATATTCTTGTTTACCACTAATTTGTTGTGGTTCACCATTATTCAAAGCGATATTTCTCAAATCAGCTAAATTCAACAAGCCCTTTTCAAAATCTTGCCCTGAACCAGCATCAAAAGAACTATATCTTTTTGTTCTTAAATCTTTATAAGGAGAATCGGTTAGAATATCATTGGCAATCAATAAGGCTCTAGCAAAAGCATCCATACCACCAATATGGGCAATAAATAAATCGTCTAAATCCGTAGAATTCCTTCGAACTTTAGCATCAAAATTGATACCACCCGTTTTTAAGCCACCTGCTTCTAGGAAAACCAACATGGATTGAGTTAACTCAAATAAATTCATTGGAAATTGGTCGGTATCCCAACCATTTTGATAATCTCCTCTATTGGCATCTAAACTGCCTAAAGCACCCGCATCGGCAGCTACTTGGATTTCATGTTGGAAAGTATGACTGGCTAAAGTCGCATGATTGACTTCTATATTGATTTGGAAATCACCCAATAAATCAAATTCTCTTAGGAAATTTAAGACCGTTGCACAGTCAAAATCGTATTGATGTTTAGAAGGTTCCATTGGTTTAGGTTCAATTAAAAAAGTACCCGTAAAACCATTTTTTCGACCATAATCCCTTGCCATTGTCATAAAACGAGCCATGTGTTCTACCTCTCGTTTCATATTGGTGTTCAACAAAGACATATAACCTTCTCGACCACCCCAAAAAACATAATTTTCACCTCCTAAAGCAATCGTTGCATCTATCGCATTTTTTACTTGAGTGGCCGCATAAGCGACTACTTGAAAATCAGGATTGGTAGAAGCCCCATTCATATACCGTGGGTGCGAAAATAGATTCGCTGTTCCCCATAATAATTTGACTCCTGAATCCATTTGTTTTTCAGCTGCAAAATCTACGATTGTTTGCAATCGTTTTTCTGTAGCTAGAATAGAATCGGCCTCATCCACTAAATCTACATCATGGAAACAATAATAAGGAATGCTCATTTTGGTAATAAATTCAAAAGCAGCATCCATTTTTTGTTTGGCGGAAGTGATGGCATCTTTCGCCTCCATCCAAGGCATCGGTCTTGTATCAGCTCCAAAAGGGTCACTGCCACCGCCATTAAAAGAATGCCAATAAGCCGCAGCAAATCGAAGATGTTCTTTCATGGTTTTACCACCTACTTGCTTATTTTCGTCATAATATCGAAAGGCAAGGGGATTTTTAGTTTTAGGGCCTTCGTACTCAATTTTACCAATGGCAGGGAAGTACTGTTTTGCGCCGTAGGTTAGGTTCATCTTACTTATTTTTAGTAGAAATCTAGGAATTTTATTTACAAGGGCGAATATACAGGCTAAGGTTTTAAAAACATATTTTATAGCAGGATAGTATCATTTGTCAACTTTATAATATCATTTTTGAGAGAAAAAAAAGATGGAGTTATATGGAGATTCGAAATAGGAGGGAAAATAAATGACTACTTTAGGCTCTTACACAAATTTTAAAACCAACAAATTGTCGATATTTTAAAATGTCGATAATTATGCGGCTTTTGCTTGAATACCGTAAATAGCATTTAGCGCAACAATTTCTTTATTGATATTAAAGTGATGTTGTTCTAA
>JBGCFJ010001080.1:0-13935 GCA_045106885.1 Saprospiraceae bacterium | reverse complement strand
TAACCATACAAATCCCGTTTATCAGCTAAATCTAATGCTTCAATACTATTTAGATAAGCTTTTTTTAACTGAAAATAACGAGAATCAGAGGGGGATTTTAAAAAATAAAAGGCATTATAAAAGGCAGCTAAAGGGGTATATGCTGAAAGATACTTTGAGGGTAAATGTTGTATCGATAATTCTAAATTGTGCAAATCCAAATTTAAAAATTGTTGGGTAGATAGCAAATTACAACTCATCCAAGTCTTATTGGCCCAATAATGCAATTCTAAATGCTCCATCATTTCTGATTGTAAATCAATAATGGCAGTTGTTTTGGGCGTAGCAGGATGATAAATAAGATTCTGGAGTAATTGTTGTTTCTCAAAGAAGTGATATTTACTTTTAATAGGTAACGCTTTCATTTCCTTCAGTAGTTCAAAAGTCCCTTTCTTAAACAATTCCATCTCATTCCGCTTGCCAAAACCATTAATTAAATGTTTTTTTCGTTCTTTATCATTGGTTTGAACTTCCATAATGACTAAAAAATCTTCCAACTGCCGTGTAAATTCCCGCAAAAGCATCCGTAATTTATTATCATTATAAGTCCTATCTGGAAATAGATAAGCAAAAATGAGTGTCTTCGTTAATTTAGGGTGTTTGAAATCTGGATAATATTTAATCAAATAATCGTATAATCGTAATAGATGCGTATTTGTAGTGAAAAAAGGAGATTGTAATAATTTTTTAAATCACCGTGTTTCTTCTTTATTCAATAATTTAAAAATATTTAGAAGTTTACTTTCTGTAATTTCATAATTTTTCATTATACAATTTTGTTGTAATGTGTTGTTGTAAAAAATTGACTATAAGGAGTTTATAGGGAGTTTGATTTAAAAAATGATTGTTTTTTGGGATACAAGATAAGTAAATTGTCTTAAAGATTGAATAGAATAGAAACTATCTTGCAGTCCACTCGATTTTTTTCGAGGAAATGCAGCAACTCAATTAAAGACTATTTTAAGTAACCATAAATAAGTGAATTAGTTACTAATTGAAATTAACCACTTTTTTCTAATCAATCTTAATTTTATTATTAGGAATTTTTGAAAAAAAAAAAAAAAAAATAACTAATTTATTTTTCATGGTTACTAAATAGCTTAAAAAACACACTAAAAATTGGTAAAGAAACTTTAAATCTATTTACCAAATAGTAAATGAAACTTCCTCTTTCCCCAGAAATCACTGTAAAACACTTCTAAACGCATTTAAATTCCAATTGAATAAATAAAGATTTACAGCTTGACCTATTATTTAATTTTTTAGTAATGGGCAAGAGACTTATTTTAGATTTGAATTTGACTGAGGCCAGTCAGATTCCTCTAAAAAACCAAAGCATTACCATCCAATAATACATGGTAATATCCAAAAAAAGTATATAACTTTAGTCATAAAGAAATATACTTAGATTTATAATTGAGAGAGTATTTGAAGGGAGAACAGAAGGTTGTTCTCCCTTCTTTTTTTAAACAGGTTTATTTTTTATAGCAGAGAGATGTAAAGTGTTCTTGGACAACTTAACCAAAATAAAAAAGCCCTGAGATTTTCGAATCTCAGGGCTTTTTTATTTTTCTTAAGAAAGGTGCAAATTATTTGCCGTTAGAACCTCCGCTAATTACATTAGGAGATGCAGCAGGCACTGCTTCTGGTTCAGCAGCTTTCTTCGCTACTTTTCCTTTGATTCTCAAGATACGTTTTTCAACATCTTCGTTAGTTGTTAAAGTTACGGTCTTTGTAAAAGCACCAACACGCTTAGTGTCGTATCGAACCTTAATTTGCGCAGACTCACCTGGTAAAATTGGTTCTTTTGGATAAGTTGGTACCGTACAGCCACAACTACCTTTTGCGTGTTTGATGACTAAAGGTGCATCACCTGTATTCGTAAATTCAAAGAAACGGAAAGGGTCAGATTCTTGAATGATATTTCCATAATCTACTTCTGTTGATTGTAGCTCCATGATAGGGCCAGTAGATTGTGTTTTTTCTTGAACTTCTTTAATAGCTCCTGCTTGTGCAAAAGAATAAGAGAATCCTAAAGTAAGGCATAATGCCAATGCAAATAATTTCTTCATTTTTTGATAAATTTTGATTTTTCAAGAGCTAATTCCAACGCTCTTTGTTCTTGGAAAAATTTGACTTGATTTATTTTAAGAACGATACTAATTAAATAACGTTCATTTAATCAACCTAATTATATTTACAAATTTAAGCTTATTTAAAATCAGATGAAAGTATTCTGCTTGCTAATCCTTGTTAACCTAACGTTAATATATAATAGACACTTATAAACGAGTGAATAAATGGATGAAAAGGTTGAATTAGTAATGGATTTATTAATAAAATTATTTTTTTTGATAATAAAATTATTTTTTTTAGCTACTAAGACGACTCCCATAAAAATTTACAAGGATTCTAGAAGACAGAATCTTTAATTGAACGATTCTAATTATTCAAAATAAACCCTCTATTTAGACAGAATAAAAATAAAATAATACCCAATGTTGAAAGTTTGGACATTGTAGATTTAACAATGAACAGTTCAAAAAATAGGAATTTTG
Organism: Saprospiraceae bacterium; assembly: GCA_045106885.1. Taxonomy (GTDB): domain Bacteria; phylum Bacteroidota; class Bacteroidia; order Chitinophagales; family Saprospiraceae; genus JAFMDF01. The sequence goes on along the minus strand of JBGCFJ010001080.1, from coordinate 11,338 downwards.
GTATTTTTTTTTTATATTTTTGTAAAATCCTAAGTACCCAAACAGTAAAATACATCAATTCATTTTGATTGGGTGCTTCCCACAAATAAAGTACGAAAACTATTCACTAGCGCAAGACATCATCGTAAAATAACAAGGATTTGATGAAACGAATGAGTTAAATTATTTCTTTTATCTTTTCTTTAAACAAGTGGTTTAATGATTCAAAAAGTATAGCTGATAAGTATTGAAGTGTAAGCGAATTAACACCACATTGCATTCACCAAAAAGGCCTCACATATATGCTAGAGATTGATTTATTGGAAAAAGTTATTCCTACCACCAAAAGTAAGTCTGCTTACGAAAAAGAAGTAATTGCTGATTTTAAATTGGCTGCTTTTTGTCGAGAAATTAGTTTCTTAGCTCGTAAAGAAGTATTGAACGGGCGTGCTAAATTTGCAGTGACGGCTGATGGTAAGGAAATTCCTCAAATTGCAATGGCAAAAGCTTTCAAAAAAGGAGACTTTTGGTCGGGCTATTATCGGGAACAAACGTTTATGTTTTATAAAGGAATTGCGACTCCAGAAGAATATTTTGCCGCAATTTATGCCGATGCAGTTAATGACCCTTTCTCTGGTGGGCGACAAATGAATAACCACTTTTCCACACCATTAATAGATAAACAAGGTAATTGGACCAATCATAAAGACTTATACAATGCGGCATCTGGTATATCTTGTACCGCAGGGCATGTTGCCAGAGCATTAGGTTTGGCATTTGCGTCTAAAAAATATAGGGAGAATGAAAAGCTAAAAACGAGCACTAATTTTTCGAATAATGGCAATGAAGTCTGTTTTTGTAGTATAGGGGATGCCAGCACTTCGGAAGGGGTTTTCTTTGAAACGATTAATGCTGCTGGTGTGCTAAGAGTGCCATTAGCTATTTTTGTCTGGGATGATGGATATGGCATTTCAGTACCTGCAAAATATCAGACAACCAAACAAAATATTTCAGAAGTCTTAGAAGGATTTAGAGTAAATGAAAAAGGAGAAGGATTTGACATTTATACCTTGAAAGCATGGGATTATAAAGGACTATGTGAAGCATTTGAGCGAGGGATTCAGAAAACAAGAGAAACGCATATTCCTGTTATTTTTCATGTCCAAGAATGTACACAACAGCAAGGTCATTCTACCTCTGGTTCACATGAACGTTATAAATCCAAAGAGCGATTACAGTGGGAAAAAGAGATGGATTGCAACAAAAAGATGACCGAATGGATGATAAAAGAAGAGATTTTGACCCAAAAGGAAGTTGACTCCATTCAAATATGGGCAAAGGAAAAAGCAAGAGGGCATAGAGATATTGCATGGGAAGCCTATAGTAAAGTCAACCGACAGCATTTAGCAGAAGTATTGGGGATTTATTCAAAAATATTAGGCGAGACGAAACAAAGAGAAATAACAAGTACCATTTTCAGAAAGCTTAAAAATAATCAAAATCCATTATTATTTGATATCGTTAAAAGTGCTCGACAAATGCGGTTCGAGACGATGGGAGAAAACTTACAAGGCGTTTTAGAATTAGAGAATTGGCTGAAAAAAGTGGAACGTACTTGGCAGGAACGCTATCACCGACATTTGTATAGCGAATCTCCAAAATCAGCCTTAAAAGTACCTGTTATTCCAGCTACTTATGGCACGAATCCGAAAAAGGTAAATGCTTATCAATTAATCAATAAATTTTTTGATAAAGCATTGGCAAAGCATGATAACTTATACGCCTTTGGAGAAGACGTAGGAAAAATTGGCTCGGTAAATCAAGGGTTCATGGGGATGCAAGACAAATATGGCGAAGAAAGAGTCTTTGATGTAGGTATTAGAGAACTAACGATTATGGGGCAAGCTATGGGCTTAGCCATGAGAGGAATGCGACCAATTGCAGAAATTCAATATTTGGATTATTTAATTTACGGTTTGCAGACATTGTCGGACGATGTAGCGACCTTACGTTACCGTTCTGATAACAATCAGCAAGCACCCTTAATTATCCGAACAAGAGGGCATCGACTAGAAGGAATTTGGCATAGTGGTTCCCCAATGGGTATGATGATTCATTCGCTTCGAGGGATGTATTTATTAGTACCTCGAAATATGACACAAGCGGCAGGACTTTATAATACCATGTTGGCGTCGGATGACCCAGCGGTTTTAGTGGAGTGCCTAAATGGATACCGACTAAAAGAACGGTTACCTGATAATATAGGAGAGTATACTGTACCTTTAGGCGTGCCCGAAGTATTGCAAACAGGTACAGATATTACGCTGGTTACTTATGGTTCTTGCGTGAGAATTGCAGAGCAAGCCATCTTAAAATTAGCGAGAAAAGGTATTTCTGTTGAGTTGATTGATGTGCAGACTTTACTACCTTTTGATTTAGAGCAAGGAATCGTAGAATCATTAAAAAAGACCAATTGTGTCTTGTTTTTGGATGAAGATGTTCCAGGAGGCGCTTCTGCCTATATGATGCAAGAAGTATTAGAAAAACAAAACGGATACCGTTATTTAGATGCCAAACCAAGAACATTATCTGCTAAAGCACACCGTCCTCCTTATGGTGACGATGGAGATTACTTCTCTAAGCCTAGCGCAGAAGATGTGGTAGAAATGGTTTTTGAAATGGTGCGGGAGCGAGAACCTCGACGGTTTTAAAATAGAAACTAGTAACGGTTTTAAATTAGTAAATTTTGAAAATAATGCTTAACTTTGGTTAGTTTGTTTAACTAAAAACTAATGATTATGGGAAGCATGGCAATTTATTTAACTCCACAAGAACAACAAACCAAGAAAACTAAGATAATGTCATTTAGAGATTGGACTTTACAAAAACTAGATAAAACTTTTCAATTAAAACGACGATTAGAATGTCCAATTTTAGATAATTGGGAAAGTATGCCCTTTGATATAGAAACTTCTCATCTATCAGAATTAGAATTATTACGACAAGATTTATTTCTATTTGCGGATACATGGAATGAAGATGAGCTAAAATGGAATTTTATTTCTGTATTAATGAAATTAGTTAATTACAGAACTTCAACCTATAACATGTTCTTGAATAGACCAATGGAAGCAGAGGTGAAGAATTATACACTAAAGGGCTTTGTTGACGCTGTTATTGCTACAGGAATGTATGAACCCGAAGCTCCTTTTTTTTGCTTTCACGAATACAAAAGAGAAAAAGGAACAGGAGATGACCCACGAGGACAATTGTTAAGTGCTATGTTGGCAGCTCAGAAATTAAATATTAATAATCATCCAGTCTATGGAGCCTATGTCGTTGGGCGAAATTGGTTTTTCGTTGTGTTAGAAGGCAATGAATACTGTATCAGCAATAATTTTTCTGCAACTCATAAAGACGAACTACAAATCATTTATAAAATGTTAGCCAATCTAAAAGTAATTATTGATACACAGTTATTAGCTAATTAAACCGACAAATAATGCTTTAATAGGCGATGGAAATGATGAACCCCCGTTTCTCGTTTAGCAGAAAATCTGCCATCGGTATAAAACCTAGATTTTAAACCTTTTTGTACGCCCTCTACCACCCATTCATCTTCTTGTTGTGTTTTTTCACCAACTGCATCTCCTGCCATACGTTCCCAAATATCTCGGTCTTTGATATAGTACAAGAATTCTACTTTGGTAAAAGAAGGAGTGACTGGTTTAACAATATTTAATTGAACCCCCCAAGGATAAAAATTGAGCATAAAATTGGGATAAAACCAATAATAATAAGCAGAAATATCTTGACCGTAATCTGGATGCCCTTCTGGGAAATCAAACGTTTCTGTCCCTTTATCCGCATAGCCTACCTGCAAAACCATGTGCTTATCGCAAATAGTGCTATATCTACCATAGTCCAACATGCCATTTAAAGTAGGATGCACAAAAGGGACATGAAAACCTTCTAAATAATTATCAATATATAAAGCCCAATGAGATTGTACATTATAGGTTTTAGAATATTCAGGTGCAAATTCAAATTCTTCCACATTTAGAAAACCGACCATCTTTTCCAGTTCAGTTGCCATTTCAGAAAAGTCAATCACGGGGTCTAAGCTTGTAAAAAGGAAATTTGCCCATTTGTTAAGGGGTAATTGATGCAAGTGCTCGCAAGGTCGAGGGAAATTTTCGACTTCCTTAAATTCAGGCATGAATTCAAATTTACCTTCTAGGTTAAAGCGCCGACCATGATAAGAACAAGTTAGTTTTCTATTTTTTCCTGGATGATGAGCGACTATAAATCCTCTATGTGTACAGACATTAGATAGACATCGCACGACATTTTCCTTTTTAGTCAAGACCAGTGGTTCTTCTATATATTTTCCTAAAAGAAAGACAGGATGGGTATTAACGGCTACATTGAAAATTTCCTGTTCGTCGCCAATATATAACCAACTTTTGGCAAAGACTGCTTCTTTCATTTGTTCCCAAAGTGTTGCGTCGAAGTAGAAATCAGCGGGTAAGGTAGCAGATTGTGTTATATTGTCGGTTACTTTATTCATAATTAAATCAATAAATAAGGGCCAAGTTTTAGTGAATTATTTTTAAAAATCCTTGTAGTTTGGGGAATGTAAAACTAATTAATAATTTAATAAATTGGATAAATTCAGATAAAGAATATTTAAGACTAAGGAACTTATAAACGCTGCGGAATTGTTAAAAAAAACAGTTTTAAAGACATTAAAAGAAGAATTTTAATAAAAAGTTGTACTTGCACTTAACCAACTTGTATCTTACCAACTTAAAATAATTATTTAAGATAACCAGATATGATTTTGAGATTAAGTGCAGTATTCCTTTGTTTATTTTTAAGCAATTTGCCTAATAGTTTTTGCCAATCCATTATATTGAACGAGGTCGCGCCAACTAATAATACTTTCTTAGATGAAGAGGAAGAAACCAAAGATTGGATAGAGTTGTACAATACGGCTAATGAAGCAATTAATATAGAAAACTGGTCTATCTCCGATGATAAAACCGACCCTCAAAAATGGTTATTCCCTGCTATAGAAATAGCACCAAATGAATTTTTTACCTTTTTTGCTTCTGGAAAAGACCGCAAAAAATTACTAACCTATCGAACAATTTTACAACAAGGAGATGCTTGTAAATATATTATACCTGATGCTTCGACTAGTAGTAATTGGCGAACAAAAGATTTTGACGATACTAATTGGAAAGGTGGAGCAACGGGGATAGGATATGGAGATGGGGACGATAATACAGTAGTGCCAGCTCAAACTAGGTCTGTTTTTGTTCGGCAAAAGTTTACGCTAACCGACTTGTCTCAAATTGAAGAAATTATTTTTCAGGTCGATTACGATGATGGTTTTGTGGCTTATCTGAATGGTATTGAAATTGGACGAGCTAATATAGATGGAGGGGCTTTCCCAAATTATTTTACAGGCGTTATCTGCGACCGAGAAGCGGAATTATACCAAGGAATTTCACCGACTAAGCTTACTTTTAAAAATGTGGCTGAATTATTAGTTGAAGGGGAAAATGTATTAGCTGTTCAAGTACATAATGTGAATACCTTTTCTTCTGATTTGACCATTATTCCCTTCCTTTCTTTGGGTAGCAAAACACCTTTGACAATAGGGCAGGAAGTTCCCGATTTGCTAAAACTACTTCCTTCTTTTTTACATACCAATTTTAAAATAGGCAGTGAAGAAACGATCTATTTATTCAATGCGGCTAAGGAGTTACAAGATAGTCTTTACATCCCTAAATTAGCGAATAATATAACGGTAGGAAGATTTCCAGATGGGGCAAATAATAGTCAATTTTTTGAAGAAAATACCCCCAATGCGCCTAATTCAGTCAATTATTTTGAGCAAATTATAACGGACGAAGTCACTTTTTCCCAAAGTAGTGGCATCTTTGAAGAGGGCTTTTCTTTGGCCTTATCTACTACAAGTGAGGAAGGGGCTATTCGATTTACAACGGATGGAACAATGCCAACTTCCATCTCTAATATTTATCAAAATCCTATTCAAATTAGATTGAGCAGTACAGTAAAAGCAGGTATTTTCAAAGAGGGATATATTCCGAGTGAAATCACGACGCAGAGTTATTTGATAGACGTTGACCACGATTTGCCAGTGTTATCAATTGCTTTTAATAACGCTGATTTTTTTAGCGAAACAACAGGGATGTATTCTTTTGGCAATGATTATGAAGATGACTTACCTTTTTTCGGTGCTAACTTTTGGAAAGATTTGGAAAAACCTATTCATTTGACTTTTCTTGAATCAGGGGAAGTAGGCTTCTCTACAGGGGCAGGAGCTAAAATTTTTGGTGGTTGGAGTCGAGCAAATTCTCAACGGTCTTTGTCTATTTTTTTTAGGAATGAATATGGAGATAAAAACTTAAAGTATTCGCTTTTTCCACAACGGAATTATGATAAATACGAAGCTTTTATCTTACGAAATTCTGGCAATGATTGGCAGCGAACCATGCTTAGAGATTTGACTTTAACAGGTTTAATGGAAGATTCTAATGTAGATATTCAAGCGGGGCGTCCAGTAGTAACCTACTTAAATGGAGCATATTGGGGGATTTATAATGCCAGAGAAAAAATTAATGAACATTATCTAGCGGCATTACATAATGTACCTACCAAGGATATTACGATTTTAGAAAAAAATGCAGACGTTATTTTTGGAGATAATCAAGAATACCAAACATTAATCAATTTTATTAATTCGGAATCTATGGCAATTCCTACTAACTATGAAAGAGTAGAAAAAGAAATAGATTTAGCCAATTATATCCAATATCAAGCCGCTCAAATTTATTTTGATAATACTGATTGGCCGGGGAATAATATCAAATTTTGGAAACATAAAAATGGAAAATGGCGCTGGATTTTATTTGATACAGATTTTGGTTTTGGTATTTGGAATGCCGAACAGTATAACAATAATACTTTAGCGTTTGCTTTAGAACCTAATGGCCCAGGGTGGCCAAACCCATCGTGGTCAACCTTATTGTTTAGAGAACTCATGGAAAATGAGACGTTCAAAAAACGTTTTATCAATACTTTCGCAGATGAATTGAATACTCGCTTTTTAAATGCAAATGTGCGAGCGAAGATTGAAGCCAATGAAACAATCCTTAGTAAGGAAATGCCAGCACATATTGAAAAATGGGGTCAGACGAGTATGACAGCTTGGAGAAGTAAAGTGAATGATATGAAAAAATTTGCGGGACAACGGACTGCTTTTATGCGAACTTTCATTCGACAAGAATTTAACCTACCTATACAAAAACTAGTCAATTTATCGATTTCTTCCCCTGATGCAGGAAGCATACAACTAAATACTATTCGAATTACAAATAGTCAATGGACAGGTTTCTATTTTCCAAGTGTGCCTATTACGTTGACCGCAATTGCCAAACCAGGTTATATTTTTTCGCATTGGTCAGGTGCTAATAATACTACGGAAAAGACCATTATTATAGACCCGACAAATACAGTACAACTGAAAGCCAATTTTATCCCAGCCGAAACAGAAAACCCAGCTAATAGTGTGGTTTTTAACGAGATTAATTATAATTCCACTGAAGAAGTAGATGCGGGCGATTGGGTAGAATTGTACAACAATGGCAGTGAGCAAGATTTATCAGATTGGATGTTTAAAGATGATGACGACGAACATATTTTTACCTTTCCTATAGGTACCATTTTGAAAGCAGATGAATACCTAGTCTTAACCAAAGATTCAGATAAGTTTGCTACTGAATTTCCAGAGGTGACCAATTTTATAGGCAATTTTGATTTTGGGCTAAGCAGCAAAGGAGAGTTTATTCGCCTTTTTGATGCCAATAGTAATTTAGTGGATTCTGTCTTTTATTTACCCGAAAACCCTTGGCCAGCTGCAGCCGACGGAGCTGGACCAAGTTTAGAGTTAATCAATCCTGATAGCGATAATACCTTACCAGAAAATTGGATAATTTTTACAGCCAATGGAACACCAGGACAGCCTAATGGAGTTTATACATCTATAAATAATGCCCCTGAATTAGCGACTTTTATTAACCTTCATCCCAATCCATTTGAAGAACAAATTACCCTCAATGTGGACTTACCTAAGCGGAGCGATTTACAAATTGATTTATTGAATATGAATGGGCAATTAATACAACAGCTAGTTCAGCAAAAAGCAGTGCAGCAAGCGGAATTTGAGTTGGCTATTCCTGATATGGCTGCTGGGAATTATTTGATACGGATAAGGGTTAATGGGAAACAGTTAATTAAGAAATTAGTGAAGAAATAATATAAAAATAGTGTATTAATTCAACAAAGGGCTTAGCGCATAGGGCGGAGGCGTCTAAATGAACAAATCGTTGATAAATTTTAAGATTTAGGTTGCCTTTAATAGTGTATTTTCCTTCTCCAATGGTGGGAAAAAGGAAGCAGAGACAAATTAAGAAGTATATAGATTTAGATAGCTGCATAATAATTGTCAGAACGTATGCTCAGAATTACGACAATATGCGACAAATGATGGGCTTATTCCTTTTTTTAGGAAGTTTTTAACAAGTATTAGGTGATAACAAATGTTTAATTTTTGTCATATCAAACGAAAAAAATAAGTATCTATTGACTGCTAGCCGACAAGCTATTAATTTTGGACTGGATAAAACGACTTACAATAAAAACTTACACACACCAAACTCCACTAACCAACCTATCGTCTAGCAAATGCCGAGATTTGCTAAATAGACGATGTACATTGTATAAGGGAATTAGAAATAAATAAGCTACGCAAATTTAACGTAGGATTTTTTATCTTAGACAAGGCAAAAAACGCAGACAATGCAGGGCATTGGCGAGTATTTTTAACGCAGTATAAGATGAAAAAGACAAGCTTAAATGCGTAGGTTATTATTTGCTAAATCCCTAAAGACGTTTTATCAGATTTGCAATTAAACGATTATTGATTTTAATTTAACACCGAAACCCATCAGCGATTTTAAAATGGCTGATAAAAACAACATTTAACGATTGAAACAAATCGTAAGGTCTCACTAGAACAATATCAACAACAATCATTTCCTTTTGATTTTAGAGGTCTTACCTTTCCGTTTCCATACTATCCTTTTCGCACTATTGACAGGTTGTATCCATATTTAGGATGACAACCTTACCTTAGGCATTACACCCATTAATACAGTTCGATTATTAGATGAATGAAGGCTTTTGTATAGCTATATTTTTGATTAAAAAATCAAATAGCTAGAACAAAAGGGGATACTGCTATGCCTTTTCCTAAAAATCATACATCATAAATCTGTTTATTTTATTTCAAGCGGATTTAAGTATTAAGGTTTATGAACGCATTAGAAATTATTAGCTAACTGTATTAAAATAACGAATATCTAAGGTAAAGACTACACTGCACTATCACCGAAACACTATTAAAATCTTATGATTGCTGAATAGCTAAATGCATATTAACCTTTCAGTCTTCATATTCGGAATAATGAAATGATAAATGGACACAATGATTACAAATTCATCGTTCATCATTCATCGTTCCCTTTTATTTATCCCTTAACATCAGTTATGCAACACTTCAAACTAACACTGACTTTACAATCATTTTTTTTAAGCGTTTTTCTACTTTTATTAATCAATCCATCCTATTTATTTGCAGAAGGCACCAAATCAATTGCGCCTGCTACTGCCGACGAAGCTGCCTTATTTGTAGGAGCAGGAAATACAGGAACGAGAGGAGGAGATTATGGTCTTTTTGCTTGGAAAGGTTCTAGTTCTAAACTCTATTTTAATATCCAAAATAGATGTGAGAAAGTATTTATGGGCTTTAGTATTCCGAAAAACGACCGTTCTTTTGCCGATGTCAATCCCGTTTATGGAGGTTCAGGCATTGAAGAAAATTTAATTTTTAGGATTATTGACCCATTGGGCAACCCTATCAATAACCTTTCTTGTTTTGGTAATACGACCATCAATGGAGAAGTTTGGCAAACCCTTAATTCTACAACCGCAAATATTTCCAATCGAGTAGCTGCGGATAATGGTCCTGCCCAACTAGGAAATGCCGCAGGTTATAATGGATTTGAATTAGATTTATCCGCTTGTGGGCTTAATTTGACAGGAAATTATTCTATTGAATTTTATACGACTGATACCAATTATAACCCAAATACTGCTAGGTCAGGTTTTTATATTCCTTATTTTGACATTACCGTAGCCAATTGTACTAACCAAGGCATGACGGGTAGAGTATGGTCAAATAATTGGGGAATTGGTATTAAAAGAGACGGACAAGGTTCATTTGACCGAGCATTTAACGGTAGTTTATATGTTTGTTCAAGCGAAGGATTTATTACCAAAATTGATTTTAATACGAATACCAATACTAGGGCAGCACCTGGAAGACAAAACGACCAAAAGTCTGGTTTTAGAGCAGGGTCTTTTAATATTTCTTTTAATCGCCAAGGACCAGGAATGACGGGTGATATTATTACGGATAGGCAATCTGTACCTAATGCCAATGCACCGAATCCAGAATTACCTGTATTCTTAAATTTACCAGATGCAAATTTTTGTCCAATTCAAGAAATTGGAGAAATCAAAGCAGCCGCTAATTTTGTTACAGGCTGTCCACAAAGTCGCTGTATTAATGTAGCCGCTACCCAACCTGGGCAGTTTGAAATCATCATTGAAGGCCCTAATGGAAATGGTGTTTTAGACCAAGCTTCTGAGCGCCGAATTATTTACAACATCACAGAGACCAATAAGGTCAATAATCCAGAAACGGTAGGTTATAAATACGAAGCTTGTGTTCCTTGGGACGGTAAAGATGGCAATGGCAATATGTTATTAGAAGTAGCGATTACCGTAACAGGGAGTTATTTTCAAGGCGTTTACCATTTCCCTGTTTATGATGCAGAATTTAATGACGATGGGTTTATTGTAGAAACCGTCCGTCCAGCTTTAGGAAGACAATTATTATACTACGATGATACAAATATAACAGAAGTAAGTGGTTCAACAGAATCAAAAGATGGCGCCAATGGTTGTGTCGGTCCTTGTCACCGTTGGACAGGAGAATGGGAAAGTACACCAGATAAGGATGATAATTTTGGGAATTATAATACCATTAATACTTGGTGGTTTGCAAGTACTTCTGTACAAGATTTTACGAGTAATGTAGGACAATTATCTCCTTTAGGGATTACTTGTCCAGCAGATTTTGTGGGTTGTTTAAACCAATCAACCGACCCAAGTACAACAGGACGAGCAAGCACCATTCCAG